>DASXVO010000003.1 GCA_036504215.1 Vicinamibacterales bacterium
TGTGATCGAACAGGGCACACGCACTCGGACAGGTGGACGCGAGATCGGGATGAAATCGGGCTGTCCGCTGGGGTTCACTGGCGCCCCGCCCTGTTCGCGCACGTCCGCCGGTGACCGCCAACTGAGACTAAGAACTGAGACTAAGGCCTCGAAACGACCGAGAAACGCCCCTCCCGAGGAACCCTCGGGAGGGGCGTTTCCCCTTGTCATGGCGGAGGTGGTGAGATTTGAACTCACGAGAGGGTTGAAGCCCTCAACCCGCTTAGCAGGCGGGCGCCATAGACCGGACTAGGCGACACCTCCAAGACCGCAGGTCAGCCTACAAGCCAGCGCTCGGCGTCGGCAAAATGGGCGCGAATCGGGCAGTTTGACTGCCGCCGGTAACCTTGATCTGGCTCTCCGACTGTAGTAAGGACCACTCACCGTGACCGATGCCCCCTCCGCGCCCGACAACTCGAGCGCCCGCCGCGTCGCGGACCCCGAAAGCCCGACCGAAGGAGGGGCAGCCAGACGCGCTTCCGGCACCGGCAGCTTCGGAAGTTCGCTCGGCTGGACAGCACTCGGCACCATCATTCCCGGGCTCGGTCTGTGGAAGGCGGGACGCCGGATCGCCGGCGGCATCGTCCTTGGAATCTTCGTCGTCGTCTTCGGCGGCCTGACCGTCCTCCTGCTCACCAATCGCAAGATGGTGGAGAACGCCGTTGTCGGCCAGGGGGTGCTGCAGGGCCTCGCGATCGCCCTCGCTGTTGTCGCTGTGCTCTGGGTCGCGGTGATCGGCTTCAGCCACCTCGCCCTGCGTCCCTCTCGTCCCAGCGTCGGGCAGCGGGCAGCGGGCGCCGCCGTCGTCGGGCTGCTGTCCTTTCTGGTCGCGGCTCCCATGGCCGTCGGCGCGAACCTTGCCTGGACCACCGGCACCACCCTCGACACGATCATCGGCGGCGACGACGCCCCCAACTCGACCCAGCCGACGATCGACCCGATTGACCCGTGGAAGAACAAGGACCGACTCAACTTCCTGATCCTCGGCGGCGACTCCGGCACCGGACGTTCCGCAGCCGAAGGCGACCGCACGGACACGGTGATCGTCGCGTCCATCGACACGCACACCGGTGCGACCACGCTCTTCACGCTGCCGCGCAACACCGAGAAGATGCCTTTCCCGCCTGATTCGCCGTTGCACAAGTACTACCCGAACGGCTTCACCTCGGGCAGCACGGACCTCTACACGCGGTCCCAGTTCCTGCTGAACGCGATGTACCGGGTGGTCCCGACCAAGGTCCCCCACGATGTGCTCGGCAAGACGAAGGACTTCGGCGCCAGCGTCCTGAAGGTGTCTGTCGGCTACGCCCTCGGCCTGAAGATCGACTACTTCGTCAAGGTCAACATGGACGGGTTCAAGGACTTCGTCAACGCCATCGGCGGCATCACCGTGAACGTGAACTACCGCATCCCGATCGGTGGCCAGACCGACGCGAACATCAAGCCCGACGGCTACATCGAGCCCGGACCGAACCAGCACCTCATGGGCGGCAGGGCACTCTGGTACGCCCGCGGCCGCTACCACCTGGACGACTACAAGCGCATGGAACGCCAGCGCTGCGTGATCAACGC
>DASXVO010000004.1 GCA_036504215.1 Vicinamibacterales bacterium
TTTGGCGTCGCGCTGCACAACCTCTACGGCCCGACCGAAGCGACGGTGGACGTGACCTGGCAGCCCTGCTCCCCGTGGACGGGCGGCGCCATCGTCCCCATCGGCCGCCCCATCGCCAACACGACGGTCTACATCCTGGACGGCCACGGCAGCCCGACGCCCATCGGCGTGACCGGCGAGATCCATCTCGGCGGGCCGCAACTCGCGCGCGGCTACGTCAACCGTCCCGCCCTGACGCGCGAGCGCTTCATCCCCAATCCGTTCGCGGAGGGCGGGCGGCTCTATCGCACCGGCGACCTCGGCCGCTGGCGGAGTGACGGCACGATCGAGTATCACGGCCGGCTCGACAGCCAGGTCAAACTGCGCGGCTTCCGGATCGAACTGGAAGAGATCGAACACGCGCTCAACAGCCACCCGGCCATTGCCGCATCGGCCGTCGTGTTCCTGCGCGACGAACGCGGCGACGGGATCATCGTCGCCTGCGTCCGGCCACTGGCCGAACCGCCTGCCGCGGCAACCCTGCGCGAGTGGCTTGGACATCGACTCCCGGACTACATGGTGCCGCGCCGCTACGTCACGCTGTCGGCGCTCCCGGTGACGAGCAACGGCAAGCTGGACAGGGAGGGACTTGCCGCCTCGCTTCCTCCGCCGGTGGCCGCCGACACCATCGGCGACCCGCCGCACGACGGCGTCGAGCAGCAGGTTGCCGACGTGTTTGGCGCGGTGTTCGGCCGCCCCATAAACGATCGCGACGCCAGCTTCCTCGACCTCGGGGGGCATTCCCTGCTGGCCATCAAGGTGGTCAACCGCATTGCCCGTGCGACCGGCGTGCGCCTTTCAATGCGCGACTTCTTCGCCGCCCCGACCGTCGCCGCGCTCGCGACGCTGGTCAAGGCCGGGGGCGCGGCTGGCGACGGCATCTCGCGAGTGCCAGACGCCCCCGTCTATTCGGTCAGCCACGCCCAGGCGCGGCTCTACCTCGCCAGCCGGATGGACGGGGCGGTCGAAGGCACCGGAACCGCCTACAACATGACGTTCGCGCTGCCGCACGGCGGTTCGCTCGACCTCGACGCGTTCCGTAGCGCGCTGCGCCAGTTGTCGGCGCGGCATGAGACGCTGCGCACCTCGTTCATCGAGGAGGATGGATGCATTCTTCAGCGCGTCGCGACAGAGTCGGACGTGCTGTTGATGGTGGACGACCTGTCGGCGCTCCCCGATCCGCACGCCGAGTGCCTGCGGCTCGCCCGGCGCGAAGCGGCCACCCCCTTCGACCTCGCAACCGCTCCATTGATGCGCGCCCGGGCTATTCGCCTGGCGGTTCGGAATGGGGAAGACTGGCTGGTGCTCCTCGTCCTGCACCACATCGTCGGTGACGGCTGGTCGTCGCGCGTCGTGCTGCGCGAGCTGGATCACTTGTACCGCGCGGCCAGCGGCGGCACCCCCGCCCGCCTGCCCGACCTGCCGATCGCTTACCGCGACTTCTCCGCCTGGCACAACCGTCGCGATTGGACTGCTTCGGTGGCACATTGGCGGTCGGTGTTGGCCGGAGCGCCGGATCGCGTCGCCCTGCCGACCGACCGGCCGATGCCGGCGGTTCCGGTTCACAGGGGGGATACGATCACGCGCATCCTGCCGACCACCCTGAGCGAGGCGCTCACCACTTACGCCCGGCGGTGCGGCACCACGGGCGCGCCGTTGGGGCTGGCGCTGTTCGCCGGGTTGCTCTACCGGCTGACGCGCCAGGGCGACCTGGTGATCGGCCTGGGCGTCGCCGGCCGCGACCGGACCGAGGTGGAAGGACTGATCGGCTTCTTCGTGAACATCCTGCCGGTGCGAATCCGCATCGACGACGATACCGAGTTCGAGCCGTTGGTCGAGCAGATCCACGCCACGGTCCTGGACGCGATGGACCATCGTGACTGCCCGTTTGACCTGCTGGTTCGTGCGATCGCTCCGCGCCGGGCGGCCAACGGCCAGCCGCTCGTCAATGTCGGCTACGAGTACAATCGCTTCGAAGACTTCGATGAGATCGGTGGCGATGCCAGCGTGTTCGGCGAAAGCCGGCCCGTCGATCCGGCATTCGGCCGCGCGCTGGAGGAGGCCATCCGGACCCCCACCGCGAAACACGATCTGCTCCTGTTCCTGATCGAGCGGACACGGGGCTGGCAGTTCCAACTCGAATACGACACCGACCTGTTCGATCGGGCCACGGCGGAGCGCTGGCTTGGCTATCTGGAGCAATTCGCGGCGACGGTTGTCTCCCAGCAGGCATCCCGGTGGCCGCCCCAGGACCCCGACTGCAGCGTCACTGAGGGGCGTCGACGATGAAGATTGCCGATTTCAGGTTCGACGACCCATCGCCCAAGACTGCGGCCGCCCTTCACTCGGCGTCAGCCAATGACGGGCTCGACATCGTGTCGCGCTTTGCCGAGATGGTCGCGCTCCACGGCCAGCGCCGGGCGGTGGTCGATGAAGACGGCAGCTTGACCTACGCCGAACTCGCGGCCCTGGCGCATCGCATCGCGCGCGTGCTGCACGGTCGGGGACTGGCGCCTGAGACCCGCGTGGGGGTCATGCTGGGGCGGCACCGTTACTTCGTCGCGGCGATGCTCGGGGTCCTCGAGGCGGGCTGCGTGTATGTCCCGCTCGAACCGACACTTCCGCTGGAGCGCCGCCGCCTGCTGGTCTCGCTGGCCGGCGCCGAGGCGGTCGTCGCGTCGACCGAAACGGCGGGTGACCTGCAGCAACTGGAGTGGCGGTGCCCACGCCTGAGATTCAGCCTCACGCTGGGCACCGACGACGTCGACGGGCTCGTCGAGGCGCCGGGGGAACTGGGGTCCACCGAACTCTGGGATCACATTGCCGCCGCGGCGAACGATGACGTGGCGGCGGGTGGGTGGAAGAGTGCGTTCACGGGTCTGCCGCTGAGCGATGCGGCGATGACCGCATTCGGAGCCAACGCACGGAACAAGGTCGCGTCGTTCGTCCGAGCCGGTGCGCGGGTGCTCGAGATCGGCTGCGCCTCCGGCTTCACGATGCGCCACATCGCGCCGCTGGTTGCGTCCTACGTCGCGTCGGATCTGACGCGACACAATGCCGAGCGGGTTGAAGTCATCGCCCGTCGCCTCGGCCTGACGCAGGTGACAGGTCGCCACATGGCGGCACACGACATCGACCTGCTGCCGGCGGGACGCTTCGATCTCGTCGTGATGAACAGCGTCGTCGAGAGCTTCCCAGGCTTCGGGTACCTCCGCTCGGTGCTCGACAAGGCGGCCGCGCTGCTGGCACCTGGCGGCAGCATGTTTCTCGGCAGCCTGTGGGATCTCTCTCGACGCGAGGCCTACATGGCCGACCTGGCGACCTTCGCCCGCGAGCATGCTGGCGAGGGATACACGACGCGCAGCGACCTGACCGGGAGTTTCTTCGTCCCCCTGGACTTCTTCCGCGACTGGGCCGCCAAGCGGACCGACCACCCGTCGATCGCGGCGTCGGCCGTTCTCGCGCCAGGATTCGAGCCGGCGCGGTACGCCTTCGACGTCATCGTGCGTTTCGACGGCCAGGGCGCCGGGTGCGAGACGGGCGACCGCACGCCACCGCTGCACCTCGATGGCCGCGCCCTCGCCGCGGAAGCGTCCGAGCCGCTCGGGTTGGATATCGGCCCGCGACGGGCCGCCTACGTCATCTTCACCAGCGGGTCGAGCGGACAACCCAAAGGCGTGCTGATGGAGCATGCGCCGGTCATCAACCTGGCGCGCGTTTCGGAGGAGCAAGTCTACGTGCCGCTGGTGGCGGCTGGAGCGTCACCGCCGCTGGCGATCAGTTGCTCGTTCACGTTCGCCTTCGATGGTTCGATCATCCAGCTGTTGACGCCGCTCCTGAACGGCCACACGGTGCACGTGCCCGGCAATGACACGCGACAGGACCCCCATCGGCTCCACGCGTTCATCGAATCGCACCGGCTGCATGTCGCCGACGCCACCCCCAGCCTGTTCGGCATGCTGGTGGACTACTGGCACGAGCGCGCCGAGCGGAGTTCGGCGCGCTGCTTCATCCTCGGCGGCGAGGCGGTGAGCGCAACGCTCATGGAGCGGTTCTTCGACCTGCCCGGACATCGCCACGTCGAGGTCTGGAATCAATATGGCCCCACCGAAGCCTGCGTGATGGCCAGTCAGTACCGGCTGACGGCGGCCAACTGGGCGGAGGTGCAGCCGCCGCCGATCGGCGGGCCGCTGCCGGGCGTCGAGATCATGGTCTGTGATGACGCCGGACGACCGCTGCCTGTTGGAATCCCCGGTGAAATCAGGATCGCCGGCGCCGGACTGGCGCGCGGATACCTCGATGAGCCCGAGTTGACGGCGCGCTCGTTCGTATTCGACGAGCAGGGAACGCGCTGGTACCGCACCGGCGACATCGGTCGCTGGCTACGTCCCGGCCTTCTGCTCTTCATTGGGCGTGAGGACCGCCAGGTGAAGGTCCGAGGCTACCGGATCGAACTGCCGGAAATCGAGTCGGCGCTGCTGGCGTCTCCCCTCGTCCGCCAGGCGGCGGTGGTGGTGGCCGACCCTCGCCAGGACGGCGACCGTGTCCTGGTGGCGTATGTCGTGGCCCACCCGGGCTTTGACGCCGCCCACTGCCGCACCGAGCTCGATGTGCGCCTTCCCGCGTGGATGATGCCGGCGTGGATTGTCAGTATCGACAGCCTGCCTCTCACCGCCAATGGCAAGCTCGACGAGCGCCGCCTGCCCTCTCCGATCGAGGGAGACGCGCTCGCTGCCTCGCGCCGCGAGCCCCGTCCCCTCACCCGTGAGACGGAGCGCGCCCTGGCCGGGCTGTGGCACAAGGTCCTCGAGGTGCCGGTGAATGACGGAGACGACGACTTCTTCCTGCTGGGCGGCCATAGCGTGCTCGCCGTGCGGCTCGTCTCCCTGATCGAATCCCATTTCGGCATGCGGTTGCCACTGACTGAACTCTTCTCAGCCACGACCGTCGCCCGCATGGCCGATCGCATCGAGGCGCGACGCAACGCCAACGACTGGCATCCTGTCGTGGCCATCAACTCCGACGGACAGCGCGCGCCCCTGGTCTGCTTTCACCCGGTGGGCGGCAACGTGCTGTGCTACAAGGGACTCGCCGACACCCTCGGGGCCGACCGACCCATCTACATGGTGCAGTCCTCCGGACTCGAAGACGGGCAGACGCTGCAACCGAGCGTCGAAGCGATGGTGGCCGGGTATCTCCGGGCGTTCAAGGGCGTGGTTCCGGATCGCCCGCTGGTCGTGCTGGGATGGAGCTTCGGCGGTCTGCTCGCCTGGGAAGCGGCCTGCCAGTTGCGGAGGGTTGGCACGGTCGTCGAGAGCGTCATCGTTCTCGATGGGCTGGGAACGCCTGAACCGGTCCGGCAGTTGTTACAGAAGGACGAGGCCGAGTTCCTCGCTGCCCTCTTCGACGAGATGGGGCTCGGTGAGGCCGACGCCTTCCGCGGTCTGAGCCCTGACGAACGCCTCGATCTGATCGTCGAACGCGCGCGCGGAGGGAACTACCTCCCCAGCGGTCTGGATCGCACGCGCATGCGGCGTCTGCTCGCGCTGTTCCAGCACAACGGCCTCGCGGCGGTGCGCTACCAGCCACAGCCCAGCGAGGTTCGGCTGCTTCTGGTCCGCCCGCGCGTCCTCTCGGGACAGGCGCCCGGGATTCCAGGCGATGACTACAACGGGTGGAAGCCCCTGGCGACCGGAGGGGTGGAATTGTGCTGGATCGACGGAACGCACGGTCAAATGCTGGCCCCCCCGTTTGTCGAACAGCTGGCGGCCCATGTCCGCCGCCACCTGGACCAGATTGGCGCGTAGGAGCGACAAACTGCGGCAACCCAGACTGACTTCGGACGGATGACCCCGCTACCGCAACGGGCCGCTGATCACGCGACCGGCATGGCAGTGACCCCGACCGGAGGAGTGAGCGCCGCCAATGCGGCCGGCTTGGCGCTGGCGATCCCGGCCGGCGCGTGAGACAATCCGCCTCGGCTAGGTTGATCACGCATGTCCCTCCAGCTGTTCGTGCAGTTCCTGCTTCGCCATGCCGGACCGCGACGGCGCCGCATCCTCATCAGCGGCGTGGCGTCCGGACTGTTCCAGGGCCTGGCCATTGTCGCCATCGGCACGTCGCTCGACGCGATCGGCGCCGGCCGCGCCCCGTCCCTCCTCCGCACGCTGTTCTTCGTCGCCGGCGTCGCCGGGTTCTTCATCTGCTACCGGCTGGCCATGACCGCGTGCAGCAGCACGATGACCGAGGCCGTGCTCGACAGCCAGTTGCGCATCGCCGAGCGGTTGTTGCGCGTTCGGTACCGTGAGTTCCTGAAGATCGACGAGAGCCGCATCTACGACAGCCTCATGGGCGACAAGGGCATCGTCATGGACGCGGCCAGGTCCTTTGCGATGGGCCTCTCGAGCGTGGCGATTGCCCTGTGCAGCTTCGCGTACGCGGCGGTGGTCTCGCCGGCAGCTTTCGGGACGGTCGTGGCGACGCTGGCGCTGTGCGGCCTGATCTACATGTGGGGTTACCGGACGTTTCTCACCAGGACCGAACTGGCGGAGGCGGCGCAGGGCGAGTTCGCGAGCAGCCTGGACGGCCTGCTCACCGGATTCACCGAGCTCAAGATGAATCGCCGCAAGAGCGATGACTTCTTCGACCACCGGGTGCGCGCGCTGCACGAACGCGCGGCGGAGGCGAAGCGGTTGACCGAGGACCAGTACATCGTGGGATCGGTCCAGTTCTCCACCATGATCTTCTTCCCGATCGGCGCGGTGCTGTTCCTGCTGCCGAAGTTCACCGCCATCGGGACCGAGGTGTTGATCAATCTCCTCGGCATCACCCTGCTCACCCTCGTCCCCGTCATGGGCCTGGTCCTCCTCGTGCCCGCAGCGTCCAAGGCCTGGCTGGCCATCGATGCGCTGCAGCGATTCGAAGGGGAACTGAACAGCCTGCGCGACGACGAGGAGATTGCGGACCCGCGGGCGCCGTCGTTCGAGACCATCGAAATTCGGCACGGCCAGTTCGCGTATCCGGACGGCGGCGGCGACGGATTCACCGTGCACATCGACGGCTTCCGCCTGAAGTGCGGCGAGTTCGCCATGCTGACCGGCGGCAACGGCAGCGGCAAGTCTACGTTCATGCGCGCGCTCGCCGGTCTCGAGTCACTGACCGATGGGTCCATCCTGGTGGACGGACGCCCGGTGAGTGAGATCGGCATGGACAACTACCGCTGTCTCTTCTCGGTGCTCTTCGTCGACTTCCACCTCTTCGACAGCCTCTACGGCCTGCGCGTTCCGGCGACGGAGGTCGAGCGGGCGCTCGAGCGGCTGCGGTTGGTCCCCGCGGTCCGGTTCGACGGGCGACGGTTCTCCACGCTCAACCTTTCCTCGGGACAACGCAAGCGCCTCGCCGTCGTGTGTGCCGAGTTGGAAGGGCGAGCCATCCTGTTGTTCGACGAAGTGGCAGCCGACCTCGATCACGAGTCGAGGGAGTACTTTTACCGAACCCTGCTGCCGGAACTGAAGCGGCAGGGTCGCACGCTCCTGGTCATCTCCCACGACGATCGCTACTTCGACGTGGCCGACCGGGTGCTGACGATGCGCGACGGCCGGTTCGTGGACCTGAAATAGAGGAGCCTCGGTGCTCACTGTCCGTTTCTACCAGTTCATCCGCGACCACGCCGGGCCGCGCATGCGCTGGATCCTGTTTACCTCCGTGACGTCCGGCCTCTTCATGGGCATCACCATGGCCGTGATCGGCCATGCCGTGAACGAGTTCGTCACTGAGGGATCCGTCTCCGCGCGGTCCTGCCTGTTGTTCATCCTCGGTGCCACGAGCTACTACTGGACCCTCCTGCTGGCCGCGAGGGCGTCGACCGGAGCAGCGTTCGAGGCGGTCAGTGAGTTGCAGCTCCGGCTGGCCGATAAGCTGCGCCACAGCCGGTTCCTCGAGTTCCAGGAACTGGATCGGGGGTACGTCTACTCGACGCTGGCCGGAAGCAAGGACATCGTCATCGAGGCATCGCGACACCTGACGATGTGCCTCTCCGGCGCCGCCATGCTGATCGGCGCGTTCGCCTACGGCGCCACCGTGTCGCTGATCGGCGCGGCCGTGATTGGCGGGGTGCTGGCAGCCTGCGGCTACTTCCTCCAGCGCTTTCAACACCGGGGGCTTCTCCTCGAAGAGCAGACGGCGACCGCGAACCGGGAATTTCTGGCGAGCATCAAGGACCTGGTCGGCGGATTCGCCGAACTGAAGATCCACCGCCCGAAGCGCGAGGACTTCTACACGAACCACGTCCTCGTCCTAGCCGCGCGCAACCGGGCGGCGCGCGAGCTCGTCGAGGCCCTCCATGCGAAGGGGATGGCCTTCTTCTCGGCGTACGCCCTGTTGCCCATGGGCGCCGTGGTCTACCTTCTGCCCCGGCTCCTGAACGTGTCGGCCGAACAGGTCGTCGTGCTTCTCGCCGTGGCGTTCTTCTCGCTCACTCCGACGGTCGCGTTCGTCACCTTCATCTCGCTATCGTCCAGGGCGTGCCTGACCCTTTCGACGCTGCAGGATTTCGAGAACCAGCTCGACGCGCTGTGCGACGCCGAGTCTGCGTCTGCGCCCACGCCACCCGCCTTCGAGCGCATCGAGATCCCCGACGGGCTCTTCCGCTACCACGAGGGCTTCTCGCTGCACATCGAGCGCTTCGAGCTTCGGCGCGGCGAGTTGGCGATGCTGGCGGGCGGCAACGGCAGCGGCAAGACCACGCTCATGCGGGTCCTGGCCGGGTTGTATCCTCTGGCGTCGGGCGACATCCTGGTTGACGGCCGGCCGGTTCGGGAGATCGGCCTGGAGAACTACCGGAGCCTCTGCTCGGTCATCTTCACGGACTTCCACCTCTTCGACACGCTGTGGGGCATCGAGAACCCCGACCCGGATCGATTACGAACGATGATCGATGAGATGGGGCTCGGAGGGAAGCTCGTCGTCGACGATCGGAGATTTTCGACCGTCGATCTGTCCTCGGGACAGCGCAAGCGCCTGGCCGTGCTGTGCGCCGTGATCGAAGACCGGCCCGTGCTCCTGTTCGACGAAGTCGCGGCGGGCTTCGACGTGCGTTACCGCGAGTACTTCTACCGGACGCTGCTGCCGGCGCTTCGAGCCGAAGGCCGGACAATTCTCGCCATCTCCCACGACGATCGCTACTTCGACGTGGCCGACCGGGTCCTCACCATGCGCGAAGGAACGCTAGACGGGGCAGGCCCGGGCGCCGCCGCACACACGGCGGCGTAGACGCCCTCCGGCATATCCAGCGCGCGCACTTCCCACGACGCCTCGTCGGAGGGAGCGGGGATCCCTTCGATGAAGAGCTGGGCGCCTTCCTGCCGGACCGTGAGCTGGCGCGGATCGAGGGAGAATCCGGTCCCCAGCGCCTTGAGCACACACTCCTTGATCGTCCACAGCCGATAGAAGTTGTGCACCCTCGCGCCCGGGTCGAGGTCGAGGTGTCGTTCGAGTTCGTCACCGGACATGAACTGGGCGGCTGGCAGATCGACCATCGGATGCACGACCTCGACATCGATGCCCACGGGGCCGGCGGCCATCGCGCAGGCGATCCACTCGCCGGAATGGCTCAGGTTGAAGTGCAAGTCGGGATGGTCCGCCAGGAACGGCTTGCCGAGGTGGGTGTCCACGAGTGAGGCGGCATCGAGATCGATCTGGAGTTCGTCGCGCAGGGAGTACCGGAGCAGGGCCTCCGACGCCAGGCACCTGATCTTGTCGGCGACGAGGCGGTATCGGGCCGCCTTGGCTCGCCGCGCCCGACTGGCATGTGCCATCCATCGTTCGAGCGACCGGCCATCGTCAACCGTCACGCCGACGATGTCGATGCGAACGCGCGGGCGCTCGAAACGGATGATCTGATGAGCCGTGACGCCGTCCATGGCGCGATCATTATCGCGCCGTCCCTCACTTGAGCGTCTCGGCTTTCGTCCTGGGTCGCACCGGGCCGTCGGTGGCGAGGTACAACAACAGCCCGATGAACGGGGTGAGCAGCAGCGATCCGAAGAAATAGCCCCAGAATCCGAAGCGCCGATTGCTGCCGAGCAAGGCAATAATCCACGCTGCTCCCACGTACGCCGCGAGTGCGCCAACTTCGATCATGTCCAAGTCACTCCTGCAGTCTCGCCGCGGTCAGCCGCCGGCTTCCGCGGCGACGTCTTTGACGACCCGCACGTGCGGCGGGGACTTCTCATCGACCAGCCGGCTTGGGCGCGGGCCGGATGACCTGGACCGTGACCGGCTCACCGCGCTGGAACATTTTCAGATATAGAGGCTTGTCGTCGAGTTCTCCCGTGGCGTCGAACTTGTACCGGCCGTTAGCGCCGTCCCACGGGTTCATGAACCGGATGGCGTACGACAGATCGAGGGGATTCCGGGACCCGGTGGACTGCAGCGCGTTCGCCAGGATCTCCAGGGCGTCGTAGCCCTGGGCGGCGTACGTGTCCGGCGGATGGCCATATCGGGCCTGAAACGTCTGGACAAACGCCTGGTTCGCCGGGCGCGGCGAGTCCACGTTGTAGAAATCGAAATACATCGCGCCTTCCAGGCCCTTGCCGGCCCGCTGGCGCATTTCGGGCGTGTCACTGAAGGCACCGATGACCGGCGTCGAGAGGCCCGCCGCCCGCGCCGCGCGCAGGAAGTCTCCCGCCCAGGGTTCCAGTCCCGCGAAGAAGATGACATCGGCGTCGACGCCCTTCAGTTGGTTGACCGGCTCGCGGAAGTCGGCGCGTTCACGGAAGTAGGACCACTGGTAGACCATGCGCGCATCGAGCGAATCCAGGCCGACCCGGAACTGATAGGCCAGATCCTCGCCGTACGCGTCCTCCTCCCAAATCACCGCGAACTTCTTGTACCCGCGGTCCACCGACAATTGCGCCAACGAGAGCGCGATCTTCTCGCTGGACACTACGGTCCGAACCAGGTACCGAAACCCGTGAGCCGTCATCGTTGTACTGTTGGCGCCGATGATGAGATGCAGCAGCCGGCTGGTCTCGTAGATCGCCGACGCCTTGGCCGCCGGCGCGTCGTCATAGTACCCGATGACCGCGCTCATCTCCGGCGTATCGGCAAAGTCGACGGCAATCCGCTTGGATGTTTCCCAATCGCCGCCGTCGTCCTTGATGGCCAGGCGGATGGACCGGCCGTTGGCGCGGCTGCGCGCGTTGATCTGGTCCCGCGCCAGCAGCAGGCCATCAACCGCACCGTCGTGATTCACCGACAACGGCCAGCACACTCCGACGAGCGTCTCGGCCGAGGGGCGGCGAAGGGTCTCGAAGCGACGTTCGCCCATTCGGTCCAACGATCGCCCCTGGGTTCGCCACGCCAGCAGCAGCAAACCGGCCACCACGGCGAACCAGATCCACTTCTTCACGCGTCATTCCTTCCCAAGGATGAGCGGCAAGCCCTTGGCGCCCGCGCCGATGACCACCACCTTGGCGTTCGGCGATTTCGCCAGGTCCTGGGTCGCCTGGATGCCGTGCCATTGGAGGATCGACGAAGTGAGGCTCGAGTTCACCGTGTCGTTGTAGACCTTCAACCCGTCCGATTCAATCCGCAATCGCTGGGCTTCCTTGGTGGCGATCGAGAGCCGATAGACGTACTCGGCGTCCAATTGCTGCTGGGCCATCTTGGATTCGATCGCCTGGGAGATCCGCGCGGGCAACGTAATCGACTCAATCGGCACATCGTCGAGGGACACGAAGCGCGCCGCGAGGCGGACCTTCGAGAACTCGCTGACCCGTTCCTGGATGGCCCGCTGCGACGTGTAGATCTCCTCCGGCTTGTACTGGCCGAACACGGTCCGGATCACCGACCGCACGTCGGGCCGAACGACCACGTTGACGTAGTTGGGCCCGACGCGCTGATGCAGCAACGGGAGGGTGTCCTTGTCGAGGTAGTACCGGGTGGTGTACTGCACCTTGACCGTGAGTCCGTCCAAGGTCAAGACGTCAATCGAGTCGCTGAATTGCTGCTTCCTGACGTTGTAGACGTACATCTGGTTGATGGGCAGGATGATGTGCACGCCCTCGCGATACACCGTGTCGATCACCGTGCCTTGGCCCAGGAACCGCCACAGAACGCCGAGTTCGCCCGGGTGGACCAAAATCACGACACGGTCGAAGAAGAACACGACCAGGAAGGCGACCAGCAGAAGAGGGACAATCGCCCGCGCGGCGTGCCGCCTGACGAACGACTTGCTGCGCGAGCGGAACGTCACGGCCGGTTCAGGAGTCGTGTTCATGACAAGCATTCCTCTGGCGCCGCCGCGGCGGCCGCAAGCGCCGCCCGGGGTGGGACCACGGCGGGGCGGCCGAGGCAGACGTCACGAGCTTCACTCCGCGATGGGCGCGGGATGACGGGCACAACGACGTTGCCGTACTAGTGCGCCGAAGGACTCAGGCCACCGCCGTCTTGGCACGCTGGAACTGATCCTTGAAGTACTGTTTGACCTTCTCGGGATCGAAATCGAGAAACGTGCCACCCGACTCGAAGTGCTGGATGAACACCTTGCCGATGGCGTACACCGTCGCACCGGCAAACGCCGGCACCGCCGCGACGCTCAGCGCGCCGCCAACCAGTGGCCAGCCCTTCAGGACACCGGCCGCGCCGACGCCGAGTTCCGTCGAAAGGGCGCCGCCGACCAAGGCACTCGCGATGCTCTTGATCCGGTCCTGGCGGAATGGCACGTCGTAGATCTTTCCCAAATCGCGCAGGAGCTTGACAGCTACGCCGGCCACTCCGGCGGCGTTGACGATCGGTATCGGCACGAGGCCGACGGCCGCCGCGTAGATCACGTGGCGCTTTACCAATTCGAGCGCCAGCGGTTGCCTGTCCGGCTTGCTCGACTCGGCTGGCGTCGATTCGGCTGGCGTCGATTCGGACACTGGCGCCTGGTCTGCCTGCGAGTCAGTCATTGCACTCTCCTTAGGCTGCAAGTCGATCGCAGCCGTGTCTCCCGATGGCGAACCTGTTCCCTTGCGGACCTTCTGTGTTCCCACGTTACCCTCCATCTTGCCCACCGGCGCGGATCCCCGCCCGGCCTCGAGGCGCACGAGCGCTCGAACCGGCAGCACAACAGCGGTCCAGGAATCGGTTAGGCCACAACACTACCGCAACGGGGTCGCCGTGGCTAGTAGTTCGAAGGGGCACGCGCCCGACACTCACCGTGGCGGCTGCTGTGGGCCTTTCGCCGTTGCCGCTTGCCGGAACTTCGCGAGGAACTCCTTGCGGTTCTTCCGCAGGTCGAGTCCGGTCGGCGCCGCGGGGTACGGGGCGGCGCCCATCAGCCCGGTCCAGAGAATGCGGTTGTAGGCCGCGAAATCGAATCGATCTTCAGACGTGAAGTCCATGCCCTTGGTGGCCTCCGCCCAGTAGGCTGCGTCGTGCGTCGGCGCAGGTACGACCAGACCCGCAGGCTTGGGGGGCAAGGGCAGCGACGTCCTGTAGAGCATCGCGGCCGGCGTGGCGGCGAAGTACCACCGGTGCGGTGTCGTGGTGAAGATGTCGGCCATCGGCTTGGCGAGCGCGTCGTTCAGGTTCATCGGCGGAAGGCCCAGGACCTCCTCAATCGTGCGTACGAAATCGATGGTGTTGTAGCGCGTGGAGACCAGCGCGCCCTGCTTCACGTAGGCCCCAGCCACGAAGGCGACGCTGCGATGCGAGTCCACGTGGTCGCCGCCATCCTGCGCGTCGTCTTCGATGACGAAGATCAGCGTGTTGTTCGCGTACTTGCTGATGGCGATCTTCTGAATGAGCAGGCCGACGGCATAGTCGTTGTCCGCCTGCTGCAACTCCGGGGTGTTCACGCCGTCGATGGCCTTCAGGTAGTCCCCGGTGTGATCGTGCATCAGCCGGACGAGGCTCAGCGCGGGCAGCCCGCCTGACCTCGGCCCGAACGCGGCCGCCGTGCTCTCACCGGACGACAGCGGCAAACGATAGTCGCCATCGAATTCCCGCGCCCATTCCATGTAACGGTAGAAGTCGGGAAACGCGTTGTCGAAGCCGCGGAAGAAGAGGTCGGTGAACGGAGCCAGCGAGACGCTCGCAGGAAAGGCCACGACCGTGCCCGTCGACGCCGGGTCGTGCACAAGCGGAACGCTGAACGACTGCGTCGAATAGCGGGTGATATCCAGGAAGAACCCGTAGTTGCGGACCGACAGCTTCGCTCGCAGGGCCGAGTCCCAGAGGTAGCCGGTATTCACCTGGTTGTTCGGCCCGTCCGGCGCCGCCACGTCGGTCTGGCCGGCCAGCAGGTCGGGGTCGGCGGGCGTGAAGGGGTTCGCCGCCTGGCGTTCACCGAGGGTCGGATACGCGACATTCACCGAACGATTCAGGCCTTCGGAATCCAGGCTGAACCCGCGTCCCGCGTAAGCCTCGAGCACCTGACGCTGAATCACGTCCGGTGCGCGAGCCGATGTGGTCCACGGCCAGCCGTCGTAGCTGACCTCGGACGTGTCGTAGAAGTTGTCGAGCGTGACGAACGTCCGTGCCAGGTTGTGCAGGTTCGGCGTGACCGCCTCGCCAAACTCCGCGAGAGCCGGATCGCCATTGCCGATCTTCAGGTCGCCCAGCACCTGGTCGTACGTCCGGTTCTCCTTGATGATGAAGATCACGTGTTGGACGCCTCGTCGAACGGCAGCCATGACCGCCGCGTCGTGAGCGCTCACCGAGCTGGTGAAACGGTTGTTGGCCGCGACCTGCGCCGTCAGTGTCGCAAGCTGTGCCGTGGTCGGACGCGGGAAGCGCTGGAAGCCGGCCTTGATCAGTTGGGGATTGTACTGATTCGTGCCCATGCAGTTGGGCGATCCCGGCGGCCCGTAACCGCCGTAGCAGAAGCCGGGATTCGGTCCCGTCGGCGACTTGCCATTGACGACATACACCGTATTGCCGTCCCTGCTGAAGCTCACCGAGTTCGGGTACCAGCCGGTTGGGATCAAGCCAATCACGTGGTCGCCTCGATTGGTTCCGCCGAGGGCCACCACCGCCACGCAGTTCAGGTTGCCGTTCGTGACGTACAACTGCGTCTCGTCCGGAGACAGCGTGACGCTGTTCGGGTTTGCGCCGGTATACGGCGCCAGCCACGCGGGCAGAAGCGACACGGGGGCGATGACCGGGATGGACTCGAGGATCGTGTTCGTCGCGGTGTCGATGACGTCCACCGTGTCCGACTGGTCTTCGACCACGTAGAGCAGCGACTGGGCGGCATTCAACGTCATCTTGATCGGCTGACCCTTGACGCGGATTCGGGCCGTGACGGCCGGGGCCCCGCCGAGATCCACGACGACAACTTCGCGGTCCCGGATGCTCGAGACGTACGCGTGAGCGTTCGATCCGGTCCCCGTGATCGCCACCCAGAACGGGTATTCGCCGCCGGGCACACCTGCCGCGAGCGGGTTGCTCTTGCCGGGGCGCAGGTCGAGCTCAGTCACCTTCCACCAGTAGCCGAAGCCCACTTTCTTGTTGAAGATCGTGATCGAGTCGTTGTAGTAGTTCGCCACGACCAGCGTCAGGCCGTCCTTCGAAATCGCGACGCCGGCGGCGCAGGGCTTCACGGCCACCCGATCGTTGATGGGGACGGTCCCCGTTTGCGGCGGGACGGCGAGCCCGAGGCCCGTCGCGTGGCCCAGCACGAGCGCCGGCGTGTCGGACCGCTCCTGCCAGGTTCCGGTGTCGCTCCGCGTGATGAGGTGGACGACGTCGTCGCTGCCGCCCGCCACGTAGAAGACCGCGCCTGACGGATCGAAGACGATCCCGTTGTAGGTATTCGCGAACCTCAGGACCTGCGTCTTGACCGGTGTCGATGTGGAGATGTCATAGACGAACACGTACTCGGCCGAGTCAGACGGATTCACCTTGCCAACGTTGGGTCCCGTGCTGAAGAAGACGCGGTTGTAGCCGCTGGTCAGGACCAGCAGGGTCTTGCGATCCGGGCTCACCACCGTGGTGACGGCCTGTCCGGCCAGGTATGTGGGATTGTCGGGGAGGTTGGGGTTCAGCGACTCGAAGCTGGCTCCCTGCACCGCCAGCGGCGTGATCTGCTGGCCCATGTTGGGCAGGAGTTGGGTGGCGGATTGTGCCCGGACCGGCGCGCCCCAGGTGATCAGCCCAACGAAGAGCCCAGCCACTGCAATCAGAACGCGACCGATGGTATGCACTGTCATGGATCTACGTATCTCTTTCAAGCCGCTCGGCGTGACCCGAGTCAAGTTGCAGGTAGTCGCGGCGTGTGCGGATGAAGCGCGAAGAGGGACCGAACGAGGCTCTTGCTCGACGCGGGAGATCAAGTTACTGATCTTACACCCGCGGCACGACCGCCGCGGCGGGATTCCCGGCATGGGGCGACCGGTGACGCACGACGGGGCGCCGAACGCGGGAACGCGCAGCACGAGTGCGATCATCGTCAATCCGGCACGCGGCCGTTGAATGGACGCCGGCCGAGCTGGCTGGAGGCCGCCGACCTGCACGCGCGAACGTCGATCCGGTTGTCGTAGAACGTGCTGCCGGCCCCGTCATCGGTGAGACGCTGCGACGTCAGTGCGTTGACGGTCCGCGAGCCCGGCGCGCGCTCCTGCCAGTGCACGCCCTCGGCCACGGCAACACCCGCCGGCACGTCGTCCGACACCTCGAGCTCGAACTCCACTTCCCCGTGATCGTTCCAGGCGAGCACTCGTTCGCCGTGGACCAGGCCACGCGCCGCCGCGTCGGCTGGCCCCAGTTTGAGGCGCATCGCGCCGTCGCGCTCGACGAGGTCGTCGCGCTCCCTGAAGCTCGAGTTGAGCGCGTACATCGAAACACCCGTCTGCAGCACCAGCGGGAACGGGTCGTCCTCCGAGTTCGTCGGGAGCACCTGCGGCAGCGGGTGGCGAAGTCGCGGGTTCAGTATCTCGATCCTGCCGGACGGCGTCCTCCAGGCGCGAGGCGGCACCTGCAGTCGCTGCGCCCGTCCTTCCGCCATGGCCGCGCCGTCGATTCCCGCGCGCCACGGCGAAGGCGCGGCAAGCAGGACATCGAGCATCTGTTCGGCGCTCTGCCGGAACACCTCGTCATCGAATCCCATCGCGTGCGCCAGCGCGGAGAAGACGTCCCAGTTCGAGCGCGACTCCCCGACCGGCGGAATCGCTGCCGCGACACGCTGCACGCAGTAGTGGCCGTAGGCCCGATATACGTCCGGATGCTCCAGCGAACTCGTTGCCGGCAGCACGACGTCGGCCCAACGCGCGGTGTCGGTCATGAACCGCTCGTGTACGACGGTGAACAGGTCGCCACGGGACAGCCCCGCCAGCACCTGGTTCTGATCGGGGGCAACGGCCGCGGGATTCGATTGATAGACGTAGAGCGACATCACGCGCGGCGCGTCGAGCTCCGTCAGCGCATGCCCGAGGCGGTTCATGTTGACCAGGCGCGTCGGCTGCGGCTGGAGGTCTTCACGGAGAATCGGCCGAAGGTCGAATGCGGCCGCTGACGACGTGCCGGTGAGGCATCCGCCGCCTCTCTTGCACCAGGCACCGACCACCGCCGGCAGGCAGACGATGGTGCGGATGGTCATGGCGCCGTTGCCGTACCGCGACAGCCCGCTGCCCAGTCGGATGAACGGTGCGCGTGCCGCGCCGAACGCGCGCGCGAGGTCCTCGACGTCTCCGGGCGAGATACCGGTCGACTCCGCGGTGCGGGCCGGCGTCCATCCCGGCAGGATGTCGCGTGCCAGTTCCCCCCAACCCTGGACATCGCTCGCCAGGAACTCGGCATCGACCAGCCCGTCGCGGTGCAGCACGTGCATCAGTCCCAGCGCGAGCGCGCCGTCGGACCCGGGTCGCAGCAGCACCACGCGATCGGCGACGCGCGCCGTGGCGGTGCGGTGCGTGTCGACTAGCCAGATGGAGGCGCCGTGGCGCTTCGCCTCGCGGGCACGCGAGACGAAGTGGATGTTGGTGGCGAGCGCATCGATCCCCCAGAGGACGATCAGGTCGCTCTCGACCGCCTCGTCGGGGTCTGGCGCCGGCGTGTCGCCCATCACGGCCTTCCACCCGGCTTCCTTTGCCGGCGAGCAGATGGTGCGGTCGAGCCGCGACGCTCCCAGTCGGTGGAAGAACGCGTGACCCGCGTTCCGCTGCAGCAACCCCATCGTCCCGGCATAGCTGTACGGGAGGATCGCTTCGGCGCCGTGCGCACCCACGATGGTCCGGAACCGCGTGGCGATCAGGTCAACTGCTTCCTCCCAGCTGGCAGTGCGGAAGCGCCCCTCGCCTTTCGCGCCGATTCGGACGAGCGGGTGCTCGAGGCGGCGGGGCGAGTGAACCGTCAGATCGTAGCGGTCCATCTTCGGGCACAGCGACCCTCGCGAGTAGGGATGCTCGCGGTCGCCGCGCACGCGCACGGCGCGGCCGTCCTCGACCTCGACGATCAGGCCGCAGGTGTCGGGACAATCATAGGGACACGCGGAACGGACCAGGTGCGCCACGTCATATTCTCCTCAGGGAGTTCCTGCTCGTAATGTAGCATCCCTGGGCGGGAGCGTGTCGGTGGCACACTGCCTCGACTGGCGCGCATCGAGATTGCACCAGCTGAACCAGAACCGCCGCACGGCAGACGTCAGGACTCGTACCCGAAGAGCCGCTTCGCCTTGATCACGCCGACAACCTCCGCGGGCACGTACTTCTCCCAGGCATGGTCGCCCGCCTGGATCAAGGCAAGCACGTGGCGGGGCATCACCGACAGGTCCGCGTCGGACGGGGCGCCGAGGGGCTCGATGAAGCGGTTTTCGCGCAGGTAGGCATACAGGTGGGCGAGCGGCCGGGGAACCGCGAAGCTGTCCGCGGTGACCATCTCGCCGGTGGCCATGTTGCGCCACGGGTACACGTAGAGCCTGACCGGTCCTGCCAGCAGCCGGCCGAGCGCCTCCAGCAGTCCCCCATCGAGGTCGGCGTAGTGCTTCTCCTCGAAGAGCTGCGCCAGCGTGGGAATGCCCATCACCATGCCGATAGGGTCGGACGTGTAGCGGCGCAAGTACGTGGTGACGTTGTGGAACCTGGAGTAGTTGGTGACCATCACCGTCCTGCCGAGCGCCCGGAGCACATCGACGCGTGCCAGGAAGTCGGCGTGCACGACCCGCTCGCCCAGGGACTGGAGGTTGCGCAGCGTCATCTCCATGAGCACGACGGGCTCGCGGCCACCGAGGTCGGGCTCGGCGCGCATGCGATCTGCCGAACGAGTGAGCATCTCCTGCGTCACCCTGGTCACCGGGCGGAAGCTCCCGCGCTCGACAACGACCGGCGCGTGGTAGAGCAGCTCGGCCGGCTCCAGGACGTCCCCGTCCGGTGAGAAGAGGGCGGCGTTCGTGAGGCGCTGCTCCACGAGCTGGAGGCTCATGAGCCGGTTCTCCACGTCGGCGAACGCCGGCCCGGAGAACTTGATCATGTCCACTTCCATGCGGTCCCGGGTCAGGCTGTCCATCAGCGTTCCGATGAGCGCCTCGGGACGCGCGTGGTCGTAGAACGCGCCGTGGAGGAGGTTCACGCCGAGGGCGCCGAGCGCTTCCTGCTGCCGGGCGTTCTCCAGGTCCCACATCCGCGCGTGGACGATGATCTGGGAGGGCTCGGCACGGGGCGCCGCCTGGAAGCGGATGCCGAGCCAGCCGTGGCCCTCCTCCTTCCGAGAGAAGCTCTTCGCCGCGACGGTATCGGCGAAGACGAAGAACTGCGTCGATTCGCCCCGAGCCGTGTCGAGGCGCTCCAGGAGCAGATCCCACTCGTGGTCGAGCATGGCCTGCAGACGCTGCCGGCTCACGTAGCGCTTCGTGGCGCCGTACACGGCGTCGGACACCGCCATGTCGTAGGCGGACATCGTCTTGGCCACGGTGCCGGCGGCGCCGCCCACGTGAAAGAACCAGCGCGCCACTTCCTGGCCGGCGCCGATCTCGGCAAACGTCCCGTAACGCGCCGCGTCGATGTTTATGCGCAGCGCCTTGTCGTGCGTGCTGGGAACCGCCATGTGAGCAGTATGCATCCGAACGAGCGGACTATTCGTGGCCTTCTCACATCGTCCTAGCGACGCTTCAATGCCTTCCAGTTGAGGACGGTTCCCCCCAGGTAGGCAATGCCGGCCGAGAGGAAGACCAGATGGGACGCCACGCCCGCCAACAAGACTGGTCCTTCCCGGAACCCCAGGGCGACCATGAAGGTGAGGATGATGAACAACCCGCGCAAGAGGAACAGGCTCCCGATCCCAACCAAGGCGGTCCGCAGGAGCGGCAGGCGCCGGATC
>DASXVO010000005.1 GCA_036504215.1 Vicinamibacterales bacterium
GCTGGCCTCGCAGTCCGCTTCGGACGGGTTCACGGGCTCGCGCACGACCCTGAACGACGAAGCCAACAAGATCCTCGCGGAAATCGACCGTGAAGCCGGCGTTGCCGGCCTGACGACGTCCACCCAGCAGTTCTCGGTGTATGTCAGCACCAGCTCGACCGCGGCGAACAACACCGTCGGTGGCGCCATCGGCCAGGCCGACTCGAAGGCTGACGGCCTGAACGTCACGGGCATCTTGCTCGACAGCGTCGCGAACGCCAAGCTGGCGGTCGCGACCGTCAAGAGCGCGGTCGCGATCCTGGGCGGCGTCCAGGCCCAGGTCGGCACGCTCGAGAATCGGCTCCAGTTCGCGGTGGCGCTGAGCCAGTCGCAGGTGGTCAACGTGAAGGCCGCCGAGAGCCGGATCCGCGACGCCAACATCGCGGAAGAGTCGGCCAACATGACCCGCTACAACATCCTGAACCAGAGCGGCATCGCCTCGTTGGCGCAGGCCAACCAGCAGGCGTCTTCGGTTCTGTCGCTGTTGCGGTAAGCGGGCCGCCTGACCGGGGAGTTTCCCTTCCCGTTCGGCAGCATCGGCGGAGTCGTGAGTTCATCGCCGGGGAAGCCGCCGTGGCGGCTTCCCCACCTTCCTCCTGGGAAGTGGCAGTTCGTGCCGCCTGAGGGCCGCGGACGCGGGTGTGTGCGTCTGCGCTCAAGGTTTGCGCGCCGTGTCCGATTACATACTCGGAACGCGGCAGCGACGCTGCCAACGGCCGGCAAGGATGCCGACCGGAAACTTCAAGGAGGAATGTCATGGCTTCGTTCTCTGTTGTCAG
This sequence comes from Vicinamibacterales bacterium, assembly GCA_036504215.1. Taxonomy (NCBI): domain Bacteria; kingdom Pseudomonadati; phylum Acidobacteriota; class Vicinamibacteria; order Vicinamibacterales; species Vicinamibacterales bacterium. Next base: position 819 of record DASXVO010000005.1, read on the forward strand.
CAATATCGCCTCGGCAAACGCCCAGGCCAACCTGTCCATCAACAACGTCGGCTTGCAGCGGTCGCTCAACCGGTTGTCGAGCGGCTTCCGCATCAACTACTCGGGCGACGACGCGGCCGGTTTGGCGGTGGCGAACGGCTATCGATCGGACGTCGCGGTCCTCAACCAGGGGATCCGGAACGCGAACGACGGTCTCTCGACGCTCCAGATCAAAGACGGCGCGCTCAACAATATCTCGACGTTGCTCGACCGGCTCGCGACCCTGGCATCGCAGTCGGCCTCCTCGGCATTCAACGGCAGCAGGGACACCCTGAACGCCGAGTTCGTCGCAATCGTCGGTGAGATCGACCGTGAATCGTCGGTGGCCGGCCTCAACACCGTCCAGCAGTTCTCGGTATTCGTCGGCAGCGGCAGCACCGTGGGTGGCACGATCGGGATGGTGACTTCCGGCGCCACGTCGCTGGCGCTCTCGGGTGTCGGAATCGCGACAGACGCGACCGCCAAATCGGCGATTGCGCTGATCTCGTCGGCCGTGTCGATCCTGGGCAGCGTCCAGGGCAGCATCGGAACCCTGGAAAACCGGCTGCAGTTCGCCGTGGCGCTCGGTCAGTCCCAGGTCGTCAACACGAAGGGCGCCGAGAGCCGGATCCGCGATGCGAACGTCGCCGAGGAATCCGCTAACATGACGCGGTACAACATCTTGAACCAGAGCGGCATCGCGGTACTCGCCCAGGCGAACCAGTCGTCCTCGGCGGTATTGTCCTTGCTGCGCGGCTAAGCGGCGGCGCAGGCGTCGGACCCGCGGACGGGTGACCCGTCGTCACGGTAGGGGCACAGCCGGATGTGCCCCGCCCAGGACGGCGGACAAGAGAGGTCTTGATGGTTGGCGTAGATCTCGCAATCGCCGGAACGGCGGACCTTGGCGACGAGGGGCTGGATCGCCTCGAGCAGCTCCTCTCGGTGCACGACATCAGGGTCTCGTTCGGCCGGAGCCGGTGGACCGGTCAGCCAATCATCCGCCTCGTAGACGGGCACACGGGCCAGCCGCGGCGTCAGATCCCGCGGCCGGTCGTCAGTGAGCTGGCCGGTCTTGCCGCCGAACTCGCGCGGCAGGCCAGGCAGCGATAGCAGGGAGGAGACATGGGCACCATCACGATGAGCGGCTTCAACAACATCGACTGGTCATCGATCCTGAAGGCCGTGATGGCACAGGAGAGCCAGCCGCTGACTGCGATGCAGAAGCAGCGCAGCGCGATGTCGTCGCAGAAGACCGCGTTCACGACCCTTGCCACCAAGCTGAGTGCGCTCGAAACGAAAGCCTCGGATCTTTCCAGCGTCAGCTCGTTTGCAGGCCGAAAGGCCACGAGCGCCGATACGACGGTGCTCGGCGTGAGCGCAACCAGCACCGCGGCGATCGGCATGTACAGCATCGAAGTAAAGTCGCTGGCCCGCGCCCAGGTCACCACGTCGAGTCAGGCCAATGCCCGCACCGACATCGTGGCCAACGGCGGCACGCTGCGGATCACCTCGGGCGGCGTCAACACGGACATCGTCCTTGGCACCAGCCCCGTGACGCTCGAAGGGCTCTCTGCCGCGATCAACTCGACCGCGAACAGCCCGGTGACGGCGTCGATCGTTCAAGCGAATGGCAAGTACCAGCTCGTCCTGACCGGCGCGAGCACCGGCAAGGACCATGCCTTCACGGTCGATACGAGCGGTCTCACCGCGGGCTCGACGATCAGCTTCAACGCAACGCCCGTCATGAACGCGACCGACGCCGACATCTTCGTGAACAAGGTCGAGGTGACCAGCGCGAGCAACGCGATCGACGGCGCGATTCCCGGCGTGACGCTGAATCTGCTCAAGGAGACGGCGACGGGCAGCAGTGTCGGAGTGTCGGTCAGTCAGGACTCCTCGGCGACCAAAGACAAGATCCAGGCCTTCATCACCTCCTACAACGACCTGATTACGTTCTTCGACCAGCAGGCACAGTCGGCACGAAGCGGCGACACGGGCAGCATCGGACGTGACGCGATGGCGCGCGGTCTCCGATCGACGCTCTCGTCAACGCTGCTCCAGCCCTTTGCCGTTGGCGGCGTCTTCTCGAATCTCTCGGAGATCGGCATCGAGTTCCAGCGGACGGGCCAGCTCGGGCTCAATGCCACGGTGTTCGACGATGCGATGAAGAACCATCAGCCAGACGTCGAGAGGCTGCTGGCAGGGACGACCGGTGTGACCGGCGCCTTCGGGACGATCGGAACCGCGATTGGGCAGTACGTCGACGCGGGTGGTCTCGTGCCCGGCGTACAGGACCGTCTCGATTCGCAGATGAAGGCCATGGACGACCGCATGGCCGCCATGGGGGCGCGCCTGGCGATCCGGCAAGAGTCGTTGCAGCGGGAGTACGCCGCAACCGACCAGTTGATTTCGCAACTGAATGCGAGCGTGAACTCGCTCTCGTCGCTGAACAACGTCTACAAGCTCTACTAGCCAGTAGCGGTTCGTCTCGGAGGAACGCAGGCATGCAGACAGCGATGGCACGGGCCGCCCAGGCCTATTACCAGACCCAGGTCCAGTCCCAGTCACCGCTGGAGCTGGTCGTGATGCTGTACGACGGGGCGCTGCGCTTCATGCGCTTGGCTGCTGACGGTACGCGAAGACGGGACCTCGTGGTCAAGCGCGACGGCATGTCACGCGCGATGGCCATCCTCGCCGAGCTTCAGAACACGCTGAATGTGGAAAACGGCGGCGAGATTGCCCGATCCCTCGACGGTCTGTATGCCTACATCACGAGCCGCCTGATCGAGGCGAACATCAAGCAGGATCCGGCGCCGATCGAGGAGTCAATCCGTCTGCTCACGCCCCTGCGGGACGCCTGGGCCCAGATTGCCGCAAACCCCGGTCAGCCGGTGACGAAGTGAGCGCTGCGACGACCACCGAGCTCGAGAACGCGCTGTCGGAGTACGGCGCCGGCCTGGAAGCGGAAGTGGCGCTGTTGCAGCACCTGCAGCGTCTGGCGCGCGAACAACGCGAAGCCGGTCTTTGCAACGACGTCGGCCGTCTGACCGACTGCAGCGACCATCGTACCCGCATCATGGCGGGTCTCCTTGAAATCGAAGAACAGATCCGACCGATGCGGCGTCTGATCCTCGACAATCTGCCGGCCGCGCGCTCCCTCCCCGGATTCGCCGACGTCTCCCTGCAGCATCGAGCCGCCAGCAACCACGTGACCGCCATCCTCGGATCCGATCAGGAGACGCTGGCCGCGCTACACGCGATCGACGACCAACGGCGGACGGCCGCGCAACTCCTGGAGAGCGGCGAGAACACGCTGGCTGCGTATCGCCGTGTCATCGCTCCTCACTCCTCGAACGCCGGCCTGGTCAACGAACGCGGCTGACGCCCTCATCGACTCCAATTGACTGCAGCAGACAGACGCGCCTGCCGGCGGAGTGCCGGAGGATTGAGGCGCTGTCAGCCCCTGGCGGCCGCAACTTGAGACGCGGTCTGGAACGAGCGGCGGGACAGGGCCGGTCGGCTGGCGAAGAAGAAGGACGCGGTCTCTGAAAATCCGAGCTTGGCGTAGAGCTGACGCGCCGGGCCGTTTCGATCGGACACAATCAGCGTCAGCCGCAGATAGCCCATGGCGCGAACGGTGTCCGCCACGCTGCCGAGAAGTTCACGCGCAAGACCTGCCCGCCGAATCGATGGGTCGACGACGATCTGGGCGATGTGCGCCGTCTCGGGAGCCACGGCCGTGGTAATGACGGCACCCACTACCTGCCGCGACTCACGCCGCTCGATTGCGAAGCTCGCCTGTGGCAGATAGCTCCCGCAGGCTGGCGTGGCGAGCAACTGGCCCAGATAGTGGGCCCACTGATCGAGCCGTCCGTCCGGAGCGAAGCACCGTGCCTCAGCCAGGCCGGCGTACGATCGGGCTGTCAGCCTGACAACGTCGGCCGGATCGACATCCATGAGAGGCTGGAGGCGGAATTCGGGGCCGAGACCACCAGGCGACAGGGCCCCGGACGCGGCAACGAGCGGAGAGGACAGGTAGGGATGACGCTCCACGACGAACCGCTGTCGTTCGAACGCCGATAGCAGCGACGGCGAGATCGGGAACAGGAAAGAGCTCAGCGACCGCGCGAACCTGGCTTCCGGAGACTGCATCACCCGGTCGAGAAGTTCGCGCAGCCGGGCGGCGCTGTCGGCCACGAGCGTTCCGAGTTGCAGGGTGCCTTCGTGGACGACGAAGTACGTCCAGCCCACGGCCCGGCCCTCGGTGTTCCGGACCACGAGGCCGGGGAGGCGTCCGGCCCGACGCGCCTCTTCGACGATGACGCACGACGGCGCCAGGTCCCACGAGAGCTGAGTTCGATAGCGCTCGCACTCGGCCTCATAGAGCCGCTCGAACTCCGCAGCGTCCGTGTCGCGCCAATCCTCGAAGATCATGGCGGTTCGGTTGTCAGCCGCGGGTGGGTGCGGAGGGTGGCGGCTGCGTCTGGCCGGCAAATCGCCGCAACCGCTCCACCAGGATGTGCGCGGCCGTGGCGGTGCCAGCCGCCGTCCGGTTCTCCTCGCAGATCTGGTCGTAGATCTCGCGGCGATGCACGGCGACCGCCGGCGGCGCCGTGACCCCGATCCGGACGCCTTCCCGACCGACGCGAAGGACGCGGATCTCGATGCCATCACCAATCATGATGGCTTCGTTGCGCTTGCGTGTGAAAACGAGCACCGCACCTCTCCCCGGTTATTCGACCGTCAGCGGGTAGCGCAACGGATACAGACTGTTGCTGGGGACGACCTGGAACCCTGCCATCCGGCTCGGGTTGACGACCACCGGCGCGCGGAGATTCACGGTCGCCTCTCCGCTCTCGTCCACCGCCACGAGGGCGAGCCACAAGAGCAGGGTCTTGTCGTCGGCGCCCAGCCGGAGCAGATCGCTAGGCCCCAGGACGCATCGGTACTTCGGCAGAACGAGCCGAGGATCGATGGCGAGAAACGTCGCCGCCGGACCGTCTACGGCGTGCAGGCACTGCAGCGGCGCCATGGTCATCGACGAGAGCACCACGAACCGATGACAGTGCTCGAATCCGGGAAGGCCGTCTGGAAAGTTGAGGATGTCTCGCGGGTCGGCATCGAAGTCGCCAAACCGCGTCTGAACCCTGATGCGTCCGTCCATCGGCTGTTCCTCTTCGTCCAAGCGCTCTGGGTAGGTCATTTGAGGTAGTCCAGCAACGAAAGTCGTGTCCGTGTTGAGACGGCGCCGAGGGCCGCCTGGTACGTCGTGTTGGCCTGCTGCATGCCCGTAATGGCTTCGGCCATGTTCGCGTCCTGCTCCTTCGACAACCGGGCCTGGCTGGAGAGCTTCATCTCATTGAGACGCCTCCGCTGATCGTCGAGTCCGTTCAGGGCCGCACCGACACCGCTCTGCACCCTGGTGAACTCGTTGAAGGCCTGCTCCAGGCTCGCCAAGCCGTTCGCCATCCCGGCTTGATCGCCCGTGCGAACGGCGGCGATGAGCGTCTGCAGGTTCGCGAACAGGCCCGGGCCACCCGCTGCCAGGTCGAGGCTTCCACCGTCGAACGTCACCTGAATGGCCTTGTTCTTGTCGATGTCCACCGAGATCGGCGAATTGTTCCCGCTGTAGCCCGAGATCGAGCCGCCGGCAAGCCGGGCGAACGGAGGCGTCAAGCTCGCGGATCCGGAAAACAGGTACGTGCCGCGAAATGTCGTGTTCAAGTCGTCGAAGATCGCGTCGCGCAGCCCTTCGAGCTGCTGCGCCGTTGCCTCACGCTGCTGGGTCGTCTGGGTCGTGCCCTGGCCAGCCACAGCCGCCGAACGCGCGGTCGTGACCTGCGAGATGAGGTCCGACATCACCGTGTCGACGACGGTGAGACGCGAGGTGACCGAATCGGCCGAACGGACGTACTGATCCACGGTCGCAATCTCGCCGCGCCCGCGAACCACCGCTGCCATCGCCGAGGGGTCGTCGCTTGGCTGCAACAGCCGTTTTCCCGACGAGACCTGACGCTGGTACCGCTGCAATTCGGCTTGCGCGCGTTCGAGATCCGCGAGCGCGGCAGCGTCGCCAGAACCAAATGTGATGCGCATGATCAGTGCCCCACCATCGCCATCAGTGTGTCGAGCGCCTGGTTGATTGTCGTGAAGAACTTCGCGTTCGCCTCGTACGCCCGCTGGAACTTCAACATCGTCATCGCTTCCTGGTCGAGCGAGACGCCGGATACGGCGCCCCTGAGCGCGTCGATCTGGGTGACGATCTCCGCTCGGTTCTTCTGTTCGGCCCGTGCGGTCGCGGTATCCTGCCCGATTCGATACGTGAGCTCGGCCCAGCCATCGTTGAAGGTCCCGGCCCCGCCGTTCAGGACCTTCTTGTCGCCGAGCGCGGCGAGGATTCGGGCGTTCCCGTTGTCGCCGACAGCCGCCGTGGCTGCGGCCGCGACCAGCCGGGGATCGGCGGCCAGTGCCGGGTTCACGGTAATCGCCGCAGCCGCACCCGTCTGCGCGGCAAGGGGCGTGAAGAAGTTGGCCGCCGGGTTGCCGTTCAGGTCGCGCCCGGCCGTGTGCTGGGTGTTCACTTCCCGGACGAGGGTGTAGGCCATCGAGTCGAGGCTGTCGATGTAGCCGGGGATTACGACGTCGCGAGCGTGCAACATGCCGCCCAGCTGGCCGCCAGTAATCTCGCCCGTCACGGACACACCGCCGGTCTGCAGGTCCGCAAACCCATCGCTGTTGGTCACGACATCGAGCTTGTAGGCGTTCGTGCCAATGACGAGCGCGCGGCCGTTCGCGAACGACACGTCCACGCCGCCGCTCTTGTTGTCGAGCACGTTGACATCGACGAGCTGCGACAACTGCTTGATGTTCTCCGACAGGTCGTCGCTCAGGCTGAGCGTCATCGAGGACGACCCGCCGCCGCGGCCGATCGAGTCGTTCAGGGCCGCAATCCGCTGAACCAGGCCGTTGACGGTATCCGCAATCCCTTTGACCCTGTTGTCGGCGTCCAGCCGCGCAGCCGTGAACCGCTCCGACATGCCGTTGAAGGCGCTTGCGAGCGACTGGCCCTGGAGGATCACTCCCTGCCGCATGGTGGAGGACGTCGGATCCTCGGACAGACTGGCCCACGAATTGACGAACGCGGTGAACTTGCCGTCAATCGACTCGCCCGGCGCTCCGAGCGCGGCTTCGACAACGCTGAGCGCATCGGCCAGTGCCGACTCACGACCCTCTGCCGGGCGTTCGAGGCGCACGCGCCGCTCGAGCAACGCATCGCGGGTCGACCGGATGCCCACGACGTCCACGCCGCCTCCGGCGCTCAGTCGATCCGTCGGGGGAACCGAGGCGAGGTCGAGTTGACGTCGGGCGTAGCCCGGCGTGTTGATATTGGCGATGTTCTGACCGACGACGTCCAGGCCGAGTCGCTGCGCGTCGAGCGCCCGGGACGCCATCGTCAGGCTGCTGAACAAATCCGACATCAGCCCCTCGCTTCCAGCGCTGCCGGCGCCTGGCTGGTGAACTCACGACCGTCGGCACCGTAAGCACCGACCAACCCCTGCGCACCGAGTGAAGTCCGGACCATTTCCGACAAGGCGCCGCCGAGACGACGGCACCGCATCAGCGCCGATTTGGCGCGAGCCAGTTCCTGCAGGATCTGGTCACGCTCTCCGTCGACCGCCCCGCGCTCTGCCGGCAGCACGGCGAGTGCCGCCGCGAGCGCGATCTCGGAACCGAGGATCTCGTCGAGCCTGGCGGAAGCCAGGCCGTCGCCCGCCTGTTCGAGGGCCGTGCGCAGGCCAGTGGCTGCAATCAGCAGAATTCGCCCGTAGTCAGACATGGCTCCCGTCCTTGGAACGTGAGCGCGAGCGGTACGGTGGCTGGACAGGCTACAGCCGACCACGCCTGCCCCGCCGCCCGTCGGGCGACCAGGCCTGCGCGTCGGCGGTCTCTCTGAACGAAGGATGAGTGCTCCACTGCCAGTCCCCGCATACTTCGGGCGGGGGCGATTCGGGCAGGCTCTCGCCCTGCAGGGGGCCACGGGCCCCCTGGCAGGACCGAGCCGCGCGAACCGGCTCGCCCGTTACCGCTCGAGCAGGTGATCGATCAAGCGGTCCGCCAGTTTCATAGGATCCTGGCCGACCCGCCCTGCCACGAGCTTCTGCCGGGCCGCCGCGACGACATCCTGGCGGATCGACGGAGCGTTCTCGGCTGCCTTCATCGCGGCGCTCGCGAGCTGGGCATCCGACGACAACTCCACACGGTCCGTCCCGGCGTCGCCCGGACGATCGGCTTTCCCCTGCCGTTCCAGTCGCGTCTGCTCGAGACGTGCTGCGGCCGAGGCCTCATGGTTCGGGCTATTGCCCTGAATCTTCATCATCTACTCCCACGGCCACTCCGAGCGTGGAGGGCTGGCTGTTTGGTAAATCGGCAACCACCCCACCAAGCTTTAATAGCCCCGCGTATTTGGTGGCCGCGACCTCCGGATTCACCGGATGGCCGTCCTGGAGTACCTCGAAATGCAGGTGGGGTCCCGTTGACCGCCCCGTGCTGCCCACCCGCCCGATCACTGCGCCGGCATCGACCACGGCACCCGTCCCCACTTGGACGGACGCGAGATGCGCATACCGGGTCCGAATACCGTCGGCGTGCTCGATGACAACCGTATTCCCGTAGCCGCCCTGGGCCCCGGAGAACACCACCCGTCCCGAACCGGCGGCCGGCACTTCCCTGCCATACGCCGCCTGGATATCGACCCCCGCGTGAAAACGCCGCGTCCCGCTGAATGGATCCGCGCGGATGCCAAACGGAGAGCTAATTCCCGATGACAGCGGCAACGGCAGGGCGGCCTCGGGTTCGTCGTCGGCCGCGGGCGTGACGACAGGCAGGATGGAACGGCCCGGGAGACCGAGCGGCGCCGTGGTCACGGCCGCCGGCCACGCAGAGTCGGTGGCGGCGGTCTCGCTCGACGACTTGGCGGATCCACCGACCTGGCGGTCCAGCGCTCCCTGCAGCACACGCGTCAGGCCAATGCCCCCGCTCAACGTCAGCTGCCGTGCCAGCTCCACGTCCATCGTCTCGGTCATGGTGCCAGCGCCAAGACCGTCCTTCTGATCCTGGTCCCCGAGCATCGACTCCCGCATCTGGCGGATCATCTGGCAGACGAAGAACGACTCGAACTCCCGGGCCAGCTCCAGGATCTTCTCCCGGTCGCCGGGCTTCACGCCCGCCTTGGCGGACGCCACCGTCGTCGCGGGCACTTCCGGCATCGACAGGGGCCACGAGGCGCGGGTCGGGTCGGTGCTCATCAGATGATCACCAGCTCGGCGCGCAGCGCGCCAGCCGCCTTCAGGGCCTGCATGATGGCGATGATGTCGCGGGGCGTCGCGCCCAGGGCATTCAGCGCCTTGATGACCGACTGCAGCGTCGTGCCTTCCTCGAGGGCCACCAACTGTCCGCCGCCCTCGCTGACATCGACGTTTTCGTCAGGCGTGACGACGGTGTCGCCCTGTTTGGAGAACGGCGAGGGCTGAGACACGTTGTACTTGGTCGAGATCTTCACCGAGAGATTGCCGTGCGCGACCGCCGCCGAGCCGATGCGGACGTCGGATCCCACGACCACGGTGCCGGTGCGCTCATTGATGACCACGCGTGCCGGGGCGTCCACCTCGAGCGACAGCGGCTCGAGCCGCGCCATGAGGTCCGGCAACGACGCTCGATACTGCTCCGGCACCTTGACCGCGACGCTCGCCGGGTCGACGACCTGGGCCGCACCCGATCCGAGTTCGGCGCTGATGCTCTTTGCCAGCCGCATCGCCGTCGTGTAGTCCGGATCGTTGACCGACAGGATGATGCGCTCGGCCGGCTTCAGTTCAACTCTCTGCGCGTACTGCACCATGCCGCCAGCCGGCACGCGCCCCGCGGTGAGGTGATTGACCTGAACACTGTTCCCGCCCTTGCCACCGCCGAAACCACCGAGTGTGAGCGCCCCCTGGCCCAGCGCGTAGACCGACCCATCCGGCCCCCGCAGCGGCGTGGGCAGCAGCATCCCGCCCTGGAGACTGCGGGCATCGCCCACAGACGACGCGGTGATGTCGATGCGCGCACCGGCGCGAACGAAAGCGGGCAACTCCGCCGTCACCATCACGGCCGCGACGTTCTCGATCTTCATCTGGTCGCCCGGCACAACGATGCCGAACCGCTGCAGCATGTTGGCGAGCGATTGCGCGGAAAAAATAGTCTGCCGGCGATCGCCGGTCTTGTTCAGGCCGACCACGAGACCGTAGCCCACGAGAGGGACCGCCTGGTATCCGTCGAGGCGCGCGACGTCCTTGAGGCGGACGGGCGCATGCCCTTGCGCAAACACTCCCGCGCCCGGCAGGAACAGCGCCACGGTGAGCAGTACGGCACAGGTGCGGGTCGGGCACATGGTGATATTGCCTAGAAGACTTTGTTGAGCAGCCGGACCAGGATCCCGGGCTTCAGGCTGTCCCTGATGAGCCCGTTCCCGAAGTAGCGAACACTGAGCTGACCGATCTGCGTCGAGAGCACGACGTTGTTCGGCAGGATGTCCGCCGGCCGCACGACGCCATTCAAGACGACCATCTGCCGGTCGCCGTTGATGTCGATCTCGCGGACACCTTCGAGCACCAGGTCACCGTTCGGCAGCACCTCGGAGACGCGCGCCGTCATGACCGCCGTCAGTTCACCCGCGCGCGTCGTGGCGCCGGCGCCCGAGAATTTCGAGTCGCTGGCCAGCGATGCCAGTTTCGACGGGTCGATACCGCTCGGCAACTTGCCCTCGAGGCCCAACAGATTGGGGACTCCGGCCGTCGCCGCGCTGTTCTTGCTGACACTCGAATCGGCCTTGCCCGACGCCGTGATGCTTTCGATGACCCGGATCGTGACGAGGTCGTTCACGCGGCGGGCGCGTGGGTCGTTCATCAGTCCGGTCATCCAGGCGATCGACGCATCAGGGGCCGGCTGCGCCGCGCGTGCGGCCGCGAGATAGCGCTGGTACTGGTCCTCGTAGGCGCCGCCCGGCTTCTGCGCCGGCTTGGCCGTCTTCCCCTGCGCGCTCTGCGCGATGGCAGGGCACGTCCAGACGACGAGCATCAGCGCCAGCAGTCCCCGGCCGGCGACGCGGTACGCACCGCTCATTGCACCACCTCGACTTGTCCGGGTCCCACGACCCGCGCCTTCAGCGCCCGCCGGCTTTCACGGTTGACGACACGAATCATGTCGCCTTCGAGACCGCTCTGCTCGGCCACTGCCTGCGTCTGTACCATCACGGGCCCCACGGACGTCCGCACGGCCACGACGTCGCCACTACGGACCGTCGGCCGGACCTCCACCGTCGATCGCGTCACGACTTCGCCGGTCACGAGGTCTCGCACGACCCTGGCGCCCACGATGTCCGAGGGGCGAGGCAGGCGCTGGAGGAGGACAGCCCCCACCTCGCCCCGTGTCGCCACCAGGTCGGCGTCGACGAATGACTCGCCGCGTGAGAGCGGCCGCACGGTTCGCACGTGATCGGCCGCCACGAAAATGGAAGCGAGAGCATAGCCGGCGGGAACATGGGAGGCCTGGCCCGCGTCGGAGCCGAGGGTCTCACGGCTGCCGGGCTTCAGCCGCGACAGATTGAATCGGATTGAACGGCCGACGCGCGCGCCGGGCTCAGGGCTGGCCATGAGCGCCATCGCCTCGTCTCCTGCCACCGCGTTGATGCGAAGAGCTTCGATTCGCACGTCGGCCTCGCGTCCCATCCTGTCCCTGATTACGTTCTCGATGGCGTGTCGGACAACCGACTCCGACACGGCCTGTCCGTTGGCGCCTGGTGGCGCCGCGTGGAGCCATGAGCCCCACAGCAGCGCGATCACCGCACTACCGAGACATGTTGTTGACCTGCTGAAGCATTTCATCGGCCGCTTTCACGACCCTGGAATTGGCCTCGTACGCCCGCTGGCCAAGGATCATGTTCACCATCTCCTCGACCACGCTCACGTTCGATTCTTCCAAGAAGCCCTGAGCCACGGTGCCCAGGCCGTCGGTGCCCGGCACGCCATTGGTCGGCTCGCCGGACGCAGTCGTGGGTGCAAAGAGGTTGCCGCCGAGCGCGGTCAGGCCGGCAGGGTTCTGGAAGCTCGCGAGTTCGATGGTACCGATCTGCTGCGCGGCCGACTGTCCCGGCAACGAGGCCGAGACGATGCCCTGTCGCGAGATGGTGACGGAGATGGCGTTCGGCGGAATCGTGATCGCCGGCTCGAGCTGATAGCCATCGGCGGTGACCAGCATGCCCTGGCCATTCAGGTGCAGGGCGCCCGACCGCATGTACGCGGTCGTACCGTCCGGGGTCGCTACCTGGAAGAAGCCGCGGCCTTCAATCGCGAGGTCGAGCGTTCCCCCGGTGGACTTGAGATTTCCCGAGGAAAAATCACGTGCCGTGGCCACCGGCCGGGTGCCGAGTCCCGCCTCGAGTCCAACCGGCGCTTCGCCAGACGTGGACGTCGGCGAGCCCGCCTGCTTCAACTGCTGGTAGACGAGATCCTGGAATTCGACACGGCTCTTCTTGAACCCGCTGGTGTTCACGTTCGCCAGGTTGTGCGCGATGTTGTCGATGTTGGTCTGCTGGGCGTTCATGCCGCTCGCAGCCGTATACAGCGCACGAATCATACTGTCTCTCCTCGGGACGGCCCCGGTGTCCCGTTCAACTTCTCGCGGCCCGTGCCGATTACCCGACTGAGTAAATGTGTCGGCCTGCCGACAGCCCTGGCACGCCTCTCGACCACCCCCGCCCTCACATGCCGTGCTGACGGAGCGCTCGGTCCGGGGGGGCTACCGACGACCCAACTCCGTAATCGCCCGGGCATCGATGTCGTTCGACAGCATTGATATTCCACGCTGCAACGACTCGAATGCCCGCGAAACCTCGGTCAAGTGCACCATCCGATCCGACACGGAGACATTCGACTGTTCGAGCGCGCCACCTCGTACCGCGACCGACTGCTTGTCGACAGGCGCAACGTCGAGGGGAGCCCGAAATCGCCCGCGCTCTTCGCGATCGAGCCTGGCATAGTCTCCGAAGTCGACGATCTGCAACTTCCCGGCCGGAGCCCGGTCCACGGCGATCGTGCCGTCCGGTTTCACCACGAGCTGACCCTCAGTCAGCTTGATCGGCCCGCCTTGGCCCATCACCGGCATGCCGTCCCCGGTGACCAGCGTCCCGTCGGCCGATCGGGAGAAGTGGCCGTTGCGGGTATATCGCGGGCCGGCGGGCGTCTGGACGACGAAGAACCCCGAGCCGTCGACCGCCATGTCGAGATCACGTCCGGTCGGCAGGATTTCTCCCGGCCCGAAGTCGATCTTCGCCAGCGCGGGCGCCGTGTCGACCGCAGCATCCAGCACCGAGTCGAACGACGGGCGGCCGACCGCGACTGTGCCGGCTCTCTCGCCCTTGTATCCGGCGGTGCTCTCGTTGGCGAGGTCGCTTGCGACGCGATCGAGCTGCGCCATCCTGGTGTGCATGCCACTCAACGCGATGTAAATGCTTCCCGCCATATTGGCCTCCCGTCCTACCCCGCCAGTGTCGGCGTCCCGGGTTCCCAGGTATCGAGCGACCGCACGTCGAATCCCTCGTCGCGGCCCTGTTCCCGTGTCGCGGGTGCCGCCGACACGGACACGGCCGGAATATCAAGACTCTCCGCGTCCTCTGCCGCCTCGTCCCCCATGGACAGCCACAGGTCCTCGACGCGGCCCGCCCCCTCCAACCGGACCCAGAGGTAGTCATCCCCGCGCGCCTCGGTCATGTGCACGGCCCCGGTGGTGCGAGCCGCTTCCGCCACCCGCGCGGCGACGGCGTGCACGTTCGGCATGGCGGCGTAGACCGGCAGATCAGCCTCCGGAGATGCACCGTAGGCACGCGCGAGGATCGGCCACTGCTCGTCGGAGACGAGATACGGTTCGATGATCCAGCCGGTCAACTGTCGCAACGCGCCAATCGCCGTCCTGGGCACGGGCGCTGTGCAGGCAACCTTCAAGAGTTGGTGGCCCTCGTCGGCTTCGAATGGCACGACGCGCAGTGAGCGGACTGCATGGGCGGAGAGCCGGCCTGGCGCCGGCATCAGCCGCGAGGAGTCGACGGCTGTCAGGAAACCGACACCGCCCTGCGCCGCAAGTGCGCGCAGGACGTCGAATCTCGACACGATTCCGAGTTGCACCAGTTGCGTGCCGAGCCTGAGGCCGCTCTTCGCCTGCGCGTGAACCGCCTTCTCCAGCACTGCCGCCGGGATCCGGTTCTGGTGGGCGAGCAGGCCGCCAAGCCGGGCCTGGGCGAGCGCGGGCAGCGTGGCTGGCACGACCGGAGGCGTGCGCGACAGGCGCTGGTGCGCGGCCAACTCGAGACACCGCGCGGTGCAATACCACTTGTCGTCCAGACGAAGGCCGAGACCGCCGAGACGGACGAGTATCTCGGGGCGCCACCGGTGGCACTCCTTACGAGCGCAACGCGGCATGCGTACCCTCCCGCTTTCGTGCGGCAGTCTTGCCGCGAGCCGCCGCCGATCTCGCCAAGTGTACCCGGAGATTCACTTCACCCTCGGACACCTTTTCGTCCGCGGCGATCGCGGTGACGGGCCGGCCGCTCTTCACCGCATGCGTCATGCGACGGGTGGTTGTGCGGGACACCGCCGCCGGACTGAGCTCCGGCCGGTCGGCAATGCGGCCGAGCTCGGACGCGCTTGCCCGGAAGCCCGATTCCGCTGTCTCTGCAAGCAGCGTGAGGGCGTCGGTGAGATGCGCCAGGCGCGATTCAACCTGGTCGAGTCGGCGAAGTCCGCGCAAGACGAAGACGAGCACACCGGCCTCGACGAGGCCGACTAGCGTGAGCGCGATCACTGCGTAGCTCATGACTGATCCCGTTCTGCCGATTGATCGTTGTGGAGAGGCCTGACCGGGCTCGTGCTCCGGCCGCCAGCTCGACTTGCAAACTTCCTGCCGCCTGCCGGTCGGCTCGCGACGCTTGCCATGGCGAGCTGCCTGCCGCCTACTGTCCGAGGGAGCGGATCCGCTCGACGGCGCTCATCACCTCGGTGACCCGCACGCCGTAGTTCCCCGCCACGACGACGACCTCACCGCGGGCAATGATCTTGTCGTTGATCAACACGTCCACCGGTTCGTCCGGCGACCGGTCGAGGTCGATGACCGAGCCCGGCCCGATGTGGGTGAGCGCCTGCAACGTCATTTCCGTCCTGCCGAAGCGAACGGTCAGCGGGAGCTCGATGTCGAGAATGACTTCGAGATTGTCGATGCCGCTGTGCGGGGCTCCAGCCGGCGCACGTGGCGCCTGGGCCGACGGCCCGAACGATGACCGGTCCGCAGGCATCGATATCGACGGGGACGGCGCCTCGGTCGACAACGGGGAGTCGTCGATCCGCGCCCAGCAGCCAAACCGAAGGCTGCTTCCGTCCTCCATGGCCACGTCGAAGACCGACGGCGCGTCGGGCGGAAGAACGTCGGCGCGGGTGACCGAACCCTCGACACGGATCTTGGCGCCGGCCGCCACTGGCTTCTGGCTGAGGCCGCCGGCGGCTTGCCCGATCACCTCGCCCAGGGTGTCCACGACGGCATCGACACCCGGGTCCTCGTCCATCCCCATCAGCCGCCGCGCCAGTTCGGTGGCGTCGGCCTCGCTGACCGCCAGCGTGAACGTACCGGACAAGGCCCCGCTCATCGCGCAGGTGACCGTCCAGCCCGCGGCCAGCGGGCCCGTGCTGGCGACTGCGGCTGCATTGCTGCCGAGCAGGGCGCTCACGACGCCCGCCAGTTCGCCGGCCAGCCCGGTAATCAGTTCCTGCTGTCGTTCGGTGTGGCTTCCGTCCATCGCCTTACTCCGCTTCCTGGCGCAGGCCAAGGCGGTTTACGATCTCGACACCCACGAATCGATTGGACCGGACCGGTCGCCCGGTGTACTTGGTGACGGCGCCCGCATGCACCTCGATTGGATCGCGTGTCGGCCGGCCCAGGGACAGACAGTCACCCGGCCGCAGCGCGAGCAGGTCGCGGGCTTCGAGACGCGTACTGAGCGACGCGCTGATTGAAATCGGGACCTTCGACAGGTTCTCGAAGAGCCGTCGCCTCTCGACGGCCGTCGGGTCGCGGTGCGTCCCGTGCCATCCTTGGGCGAAACTCGCGCCGACCTGGGCCGGCACGCACAGGTTGAGCATGCCGCGGGTCTCGGCGATCTTGATGTCGAAGACCAGCAGGATGAACACTTCGTTGGGCGCGGCCACCTGCAGCATCTGGGGGCGCGTCTCACGCCCATGGATCCGGAAGTGGACGCTGATGATCGGAGCCCACGCTTCCGCCAGATTCTCCAGAATCAGCTTCACGACCGAGTCGACGACGTTCTGTTCGATCTCCGTCAGGGCCCGGCTCAGCTGTGGCGGGCGGCCGGTGCCCCCCAGCATGCGATCGATCATGGCGAAGGCGATGCTGGGATTGAGTTCGAGCGCGCCCAATCCGTCGATCGGCGGCAGGCTGAGCGCGTAGAACGCCGTCGGGTCGGGCAGCGACATCAGGAACTCGGAATACGTGAACTGTTCGACCGACACCACACTGACGTCGGTTGCGGATCGCAGGTAGGCTGAAAGCGACGTGGCCACGTTGCGGGCGAAGCGGTCGTGCAGGAAGTGCAGCGAGCGGATCTGCTCCTTCGAGACGCGGTCGGGGCGCCGGAAGTTGTAGAGCGTGGCTTCGGCGATCACGGCCTCGGCCGGCTCGCGCGTCGCCTCGCGCTCGATCTCGCGCGCCGATCCCAGCAGCGCGTCGATCTCTTCCTGCGACAGGATCTTTCCCATCAGTGTTTCTCCGGCAACCCGAGCGCCTTCCGCAGGCTTGCGCGCAGGCGCGACAGCGCCAGGGAGCGCAGCTGTGACACCCGCGACTCACTCACCCCCAGCACCTCGCCAATCTCCGCCATCGTCAGCTCCTCCTCGTAGTAGAGGGCGAGGACGTGGCGTTCGCGTTCTGGCAGTTCGAGGAGGGCGCTGCCCAGCATCTTGCGGAGCTCGCTGCGGGCCAAGCGTGATTCCGGCCCTTCATCGGGGTCGATGCAGAGTTCGAGGAGCGGGGTGCCGTCCGGGCTCGCGCTGTCCAGCTGGCGCACCGCGCCGATCTCCAGACCGCGCAACTGCTCGAGCACGCGCGTGTATTCCTCGGCGGACAGGTCCATGGCCGCCGCGATCTCGTGTTCCTCCGGCTCGTGCGCCAGTTCGTGGCGAAGGCGGGCGATCGTGCCGTCGAGGTCGCGTCGCATCTTGCGCAGCGATCGCGGAGCCCAGTCGAGGTCGCGCAGGGCGTCGAGCATCGCGCCTTGCAGCCGGCGCCGAGCGAAGGCGTCGAACGGCACGCCCATCGACGGGCGGTAGCGGTGCGCGGCTTCGATCAGGCCGATCACACCGACGCTGATCAGGTCCGCCAGCTCCACCTGCGAAGGCAGGCGCTGCGCGAGCCGATGCGCCATCGCCTTGACCAGGCCCACGTGCTGCAGCACGAGCTGGTTGCGTTCCGCGACATCCGCTTGCTGGGGCGTCGTCATGCGCACCGCTGCACCTCCACTCCACCGGAGCCGGCCGTTGCTTTCACTCCCGGCGGCACCAGTCGGAGCCCCGGACCGCCGCTCGGACCCAGGTTCGCGATCCGCGACGCCAGCACTCGGAAGCACCGGCTCGCGGGAGACTGTGGCCGATGATCCACGATTGGCCGCTGCACGAGCACGGCCTCACGAACGGCCGGATCGTAGGGCACGTAGCCGTAGTACCGAAGCCCGCGATTGAGGAACCGTGTGGCTGCGACATCGAGCTGGCGATAGACCAGTTCTCCCTCGTCCGCATCGCGCGCCCCGTTCACGAGAATCGCAATGTCCTTGGTGGCGTCGGCCAGGGTCAGCACTTTCACCATCGCGTAGGCATCGACCATCGCGCTCGGCTCGAGCGACGTGACGACGAGCACGCGTTGGGCACTGATGAGCAGTTGCACCACGTTGTCCGACAGACCGGCGGCCGTGTCGATGAGCAGATAGTCCAGATTGAGACACAGGCGCTGCAACCCGTCGGCCAGTCTGAGCCACTGCGCCTCTGTCAGGGCGGTCAGGTCACGCAACCCGGAACTTGCCGGAATGATCTTCACCCCAAACGGGCCGTCGACGAGGATGTCCTCGATCTCCCGCTCGCCCGCCAGCATGTGCCCCAGGTGGTAAGCCGGCGCCAGACCGAGCAGGACGTCGACGTTGCCCAGTCCGAAATCGGCGTCGAGAATCGCCACGCGATGGCGAAGACGCGCCAGCGCGACCGCCAGGTTGATGACGACACTCGTCTTCCCGACGCCGCCCTTGCCGCTCGTGACGGCGATCGTCGTGGCGCCCTTCCGGTCCCCGGTCGTGGTGTCGATGGAAGCCGTCATGCCGCGTCTCCCGCCTGGCCCAATTCCTCGCCGAGGACGCACGCCGCCAGAACCGGTGGCGTGGCGCGCGCGAGATCCTCGGGCACACGTTGTCCCGTTCCCAGGAACGAAATCGCCAACTGATGCTCACGTAACGTGCGCAGCAGCGGCGAGATGCTGCCGGCCTCGTCCAACCGCGTCAGCGCGACGCAATCGGGCCGCGCCAGCTCGAAGCTGTCCAGCAGCCGATCGAGTGCGTCAGACGACGTCGTGGCCGGAACGACCAGGTGCGTGCGCACGCCCCGACGTCCGGCGAGCAGATCGAACATCTCGCGAGCGGCCCGGTCGCGCGGTGACCGTCCGGCGGTGTCGACCAGCACGGGACACGACGAAGGCTTGGCGAAGACCTGTTCGATTTCGCTGGGCGCCCGGACGACACGGAAGGAGGACCCGATGATGTCGGCGTAGAGGCGCAGTTGTTCCACCGCACCCACCCGGTAGCCATCGGCCGCCACCAGGCCCAGGCGCCTTCCGTGGGCGGCCCGCTCCTGCGCGGCGATCTTCGCGATGGTGGTCGTCTTGCCGGCGCCCGGAGGGCCAACGAAGACCTCGACCGGCACCAGACTGTCGCTCCCGGCGGCCATCGACCCGAGGCACTGCGCCAGCGCCCGGCGGATCGTGGGGACGGAGGCCCCGCGCCGCCCGCTCCGGGGCACGGCCTCGTAGACGCGCCGGGCCAGTTCGGCATCGACGCCGGCGGCGACCAATCGGGCGATGATTTCGTTGTCTGCGGCAGGAGCTTTGGGCCGTCCGGCCCCGTCAGCTGGTCGGTTTTCCGACACCGATGGTCGGTCCACGGCCGCTGTAACCTCGATCTCCCGCCCCCCCATCCAGCCTGACACGCCTCGTTTCGCCACCATCCTGGTGGAGAGAACGAGCGCGCTCGGCCCGAGATCCGCGCGGACCCGCGCCAGCGCTTCACGCACGGTTGGCATCCGATATCTCTTCAGGTGCATGTCAATCCAGCACTGAAAGCACGGTCACCCGAATTTGTGATGGCACTTCGTTGTGCGACAGCACCGCGACCTGGGGGAGCACCCTGGCGAACAGCCGCCAGAAATGAGGTCGGAGTGCTGGCGTGCACAGAAGCACAGGCTGTGCCACGGCGGTTTCGATCACGCGGGCAATCTTGGTGGCCAGGCGCTGGGCGTCGTTCGGGTCCACCGCCAGAACGGTCCCGTGCTCGGTCCGCACGACGGATTGCAGCAGCCGGTCTTCGAGCGCGGGCGCCAGGCTGATGACCGGGAGCTCCCCACGCTCGTTTTGATACTGCTTGCAGATCACGCGGCCGAGCACCGACCGCACCGACTCGGTTATGGCGTCCGGGTCCTTGGTCGCCGATGCGCTGTCGCTGATCGCCTCGAGGATGGTCGCCAAATCTTTGACGGCCACACGCTCGCGGAGCAGGTTCCGCAGGACGCGCTGGATCTCGCCGAGCGACACCACCTTCGGCACGAGGTCCTCGACGAGCTTCGGCGAGGTCTGAGAGACCCGGTCCACCATTTCCTTCACCTGCTGGCGTCCGAGCAGTTCCGGCAGGAACGTCCGAATGGACTCTGACAAGTGCGTCGACACGGCCGTCGTTGGATCGACCACGGTATAACCGGCATTGGTCGCCTGATCCCGATGGTCTTGGGGAATCCACCACGCCGGGAGGCCGAACGCAGGTTCCCGAGTCGAGATACCCTCGAGACCGGCGGCCGCAGTGCCGGGGTTGATGGCGAGCAGACGGTCGGGATAGAGCTCGCCCCGAGCCACCTCGACGCCCTTCAAGAGAATCGAGTACACCCGCGGCCCGAGTTGCAGGTTGTCGGCGATGTGGACCGGAGGCACGACG
The DNA here is from genome assembly GCA_036504215.1 of Vicinamibacterales bacterium. Lineage (NCBI taxonomy): Bacteria > Pseudomonadati > Acidobacteriota > Vicinamibacteria > Vicinamibacterales > Vicinamibacterales bacterium. The sequence goes on from DASXVO010000005.1 coordinate 21,166, forward strand.
ATACCGGTTTCCGTTGCGATCTGGCGACGGATGGCGCGCACGCGGGTCAGCAGCGTGCCGCCCTGCTTCTCGTCCACCATCGCGATCAACGCATACCCGACCTCGACGCTGAGCGGATCGACGCCGATCGCCGACTCGATGGAATCTGGCGGTGGGCCGGCCGGCTTGTCTTCCTCGACGGCCACGGTCTCTGGCGCTGACTTGGTCGCATACGCGGCGCCCCCGAGCAGCGCCGCCACGAACAGGAACGGGAACTTGGGGAGGCCCGGGATCAGCGCGAGGGTCACGAGCACCCCGGCCGCGATGACCAGCGGGCGCGAGCGCGCCAGCAACTGCACCGCCACCTCTTCACCGAGGTGGGATTCCGACGCCGCCCGCGTCGTGATGAGACCGCCCGACATCGAGACGAGGAGCGCGGGAATCGATGTCACCAGCCCCTCACCGACGGTCAGGATGGTGTAGGTCTTGGCGGCCGTGGCGAGATCGAGCCCGTGCTGCATCACGCCGATGATCAGGCCGGCGATGATGTTGACCGCGGTGATCAGGATGGCGGCGACCGCGTCCCGCTGTGTGAACCTGATGGCGCCGTCCATCGCGCCGTAGAAGTCGGCTTCCCGCCGTATCAGTTCACGTCGCGCCTTCGCGTCCTTGTCGTCGATCAGCCCGGCGTTCAGGTCCGCGTCAATCGCCATCTGTTTGCCGGGCAGCGCATCGAGGGTGAACCGCGCCGTCACCTCCGAGATGCGGACCGCGCCGTGGTTGATGACGACGAACTGAATCGTGATCAACACCAGGAACACGACGACGCCGACGACGAAGTTGCCGCCGACCACGAACTGGCCGAACGACATGATCACGTTGCCGGCAGACTCGACGCCCTCGGCGCCGTGGAGGAGCACAAGGCGGGTCGAGGCGACGTTCAGTGACAGGCGCAACAGGGTGAGGACCAGCAGCAGCGACGGAAACACGGAGAACTGCACGGGCTGCCGGATGTACAACGCCGTCAGCAGCAGCACCACCGCGAGGCCAATATCCATCGACAGCAACAGGTCGAGGAGAAGCGGCGGCAGCGGCACGATCATCAAGAGGACGACCGACAGCACCGCGGCCGGCGCCAGCATGTGGGTGAAATGGAACGGATGTTCGGCTTCTGCCATGGACCTCGCCTCGAGGTACCGCGGGCCCGGAGGTCCGCGGGACGACACCGGTTGCTAGAGCGCCAATTGCTTCAATCGAATCAGGTAGGCCAGGACCTCCGCGACGGCCTCGAACAGCGCCGCCGGGATGAATTCGCCCACCTCGACCGACTTGTACAGCGACTGCGCGAGCGGCACGTTCTCGACCATCGGCACACCGTGCTCGCGCGCAACCGCCTTGATTTTCTGTGCCAGGAAGCCCCGGCCTTTCGCGATCACCCGCGGCGCAGCCATCCCGGCGCGCTGATACTCGAGGGCGACCGCGTAATGGGTCGGGTTCGTGATGATGACCGTCGCCTTGGGCACCGCCGCCATCATCCGCTTGCGCGCCATCGTCATCATCACCTGGCGCACGCGTGCCTTGATCTCGGGGTTGCCCTCCATCATCTTCATGTCGTCCTTGACTTCCTGCTTGGTCATCATCAGCGACTTCGTGTGCCGCCAACGCTGAATGCCGTAGTCGGCGCCGGCCACGAACAGCATGGCCAGGGCCGACTGACGCAGGAGCCGCTCGACGTCCCCCCAGCCGACGATCGCGGCCTGGAACGGCGACATGCGCGCATAGCGGGCGTTGTCGAGCAGGTTCGCCTCGATCACGCGGTAGCTGATGAAGGTGAGGACGGTGACGAGAACAATCATCTTCAAGGTGTCGATGCCGCCGCCGGAGAACCCGAGCTTCTTCGCGCCCGTGACCGGGTTGAGCTTGCTGAAGTTCAGCTGCAACGCCTCGCTCGCGAAGACCCAGCCACTCTGCGCGGTGAACAACGCGATGACGGTGACCATCGCCGTGAGGGCCACCGGGGCCACCAGCACCAGGAGCGTGCGCAGGCCGTCGAGCGCGAGCGAGCCAACCTCGTCGAACATGAGGTCGTGCGCAGGAAATCGGTGCATCTGGCTCAGCGCGTTGCCAACGGCCCGGCCGAGCCCCTCCATCATCCAGGCGCCGCTCCACCCGAGCGCCACGAGCACCGCCGCGAGCGTGCCGGCCTGAACGAGGTCGCGACTGCGCGCAACCTGGCCCTTCTTGCGGGCATCCCGCAGGCGGCGTCCGGTCGGTTTCTCAGTGCGATCAGTGGCCATCGACTCGGCTCTCTACCTGAATCCGTACGCCAGACGGCCGGCCAGTTCGAGGGCCGGCATCACGAGACGCGTCACCACGCTCGGCACGACTCCGACGGCCGCTGCCAGTGCCACGAGGCCTGCCAGCAGCCGGATCGGGAACCCAATCACCATCAGATTCAGGGCCGGAGCCGCGCGGGAGATGAGGCCAACGGCCAACTCGGCCACGAGCAGCACGATGACGATGGGCGCCGCCATCTGCGTGCCGAAGACGAACAGGAGGCCGAGCAGCGCCGCCACACTGGTGGCCATCTGGGAATCGACGTGGCCGATGCCGATCGGCATTGCCTGATACGATTCGGCCAGGGCGCGCAGGAGCGCGTGGTGGCCGTTGATGCCGAGAAACGTGAGAAGCGTGATGCTGCTGTAGAGCGCGGCAATCAGGTTGTTCCGCGCCCCGGTCTGAGGATCCACCGTCGCCGCGTACGCGAACCCCAGCTGGAAGCCGGTCAACTGCCCCGCCAACTCGGCTCCAGCCATCAGGATGCGGATCGAGAGGCCCAGCGCCAGCCCGATGGCCGCCTCGCGGATGGCCATCACCGTCAGGGCGGCCAGCGTGAGGCTGGCCGGCATGGCGACGGTCGGCGAGATGGCGATGCCAAGCACCACCGACAGGCCGACCTTCACCGGCACCGGCGTGTACTGGCCACCGAAGGGCGGAGCGGTCGCAACCAGGAATCCTGGCCGGATCAGCAGGAGGGCGAGCCGGGTGATGATCGCGAGATCGATCACCGAATGAACTCCGGAAGGCGCTCAATCAGGTGTCGCGAGAACCCGCTCACGACCCGGAGCATCCAGGGAAACGTCAGCGCGAACACGACGAAGATGACGGCCGCACGAGGGATGAACGCCAGGATATTGTCCTGGATCGACGTGACGGTCTGGAAGATGCTGATCAACACGCCGACGGCCAGTCCGGCCAGGAGCATGGGCAGGCTCACGATCACAGCCATCTCGATCGCCTGACGAACGACACCGACAACCAGGGCTTCGGGCACAGCGTTCTCCGAATCAGAAGAAGCTACGAACCACCGACGACACGAGCAGGTTCCATCCGTCGATCATCACGAAGAGCAGCACCTTGAACGGCAGCGAGATCATCGCAGGCGGCAGCTGCATCATGCCCATCGAGAGCAGCGTCGTCGACACGACGAGATCGATGAGCAGGAACGGGATGAACAGGAAGAAACCCATCTGGAACCCGGTCTTCAATTCCGAGATGACGAACGCGGGAATGACGGCGCGCATGGGCAGGTCGTCACGGGTCTTCGGCCGCTCTATCTTCGCGAACTGCGCGAAGAGCGCCAGGTCGGCCTCGCGCGTCTGCTTCAGCATGAACTCGCGCAAGGGCGGCATGGCCCGCAGCACCGCCTCGTTGACGTCGATCTGCCCGGCAAGCGCCGGCTGGACCGCCGTCGCGTTGATCCGGTCGCCCACGGGCGCCATGATGAACACGGTCAGAAACAGCGTCAGGCCCATCAGAATCTGGTTCGACGGCATTTCCTGTGTGCCCAGTGCCTGTCTGAGAAAATGAAAGACGATCGCGATCCGGGTGAACGACGTCATCGTCACCAGGACTGCCGGCAGGAACGTGAGCAGCGTCATGAGGAGGACGATCTGGAGGGGCGCCGAGACCTTGCCCACACCGTCCAGCGTGACGTCGATACGGGGCGCCGCTCCTTGCTGCGCGAACGCCGGGGCCGCGAGCACCGTGAACAGCAGGACGACGATGAGGAAGAGAATCCGTTTCACTGCTGTCCTCGAGGTGGAACATCCACGGCGCGTTCGAGCGCGCCGGCAAACCCGGGTTCGGCGGACCGCAACTCGGCCACCAACGACACCTGGGCCGGCGTCAGGCCGAGCAGCAGCCGCCGGCCCTCCACGCAGACGACCAGCAGGGATCGCCGCTCGCCGAGCGGGACCGCGGTCTCGACCCGAATGGCCGACGGCCCACGGCGGCCCAGCGGTCCAAACGCCCCGCGGCGGAGCAGCCAGGCAAACACGGCCACGAGGCCGACCACGATGACCACCGCGGCCAGCCCGCGGATCGCCCCCATGACGTCGCCGCCTGGCAGCGCGGTCGGGTCCGGACCAGTGAGTGCCAGCAGGGTGAACATCTATGGCTCCGAAATCGTCGCCTGGGGAATCTCGGTCACGCGCATCGCGGTGCTGTCTTCCACGATGACCACTTCCCCTTTGGCGATCGTCACGCCGTTGACCATGACCTGCAGGTCCTCGCCGGCCGATTGATCGAGCCGAAGGACGCTGTGCCGCTGGAGCGCCAGGCACCGGCGCACCGTGACGCTGCCGGACCCGAGGATCACGGACAGCTCACAGACCACATCGAGCAGCCCGGTGAAGGGACTGACGACGTCCGGCGCCGGGTTAGAACTGGACGACGAAGTCAGTAAAGAGGACATCGAGCACCTTCTTGCCGCCGAGCAGCGGCGTGCACCGTTCAGCGATCGTCTTCTTCAGCGCGGTCTTCCCCTCCGGGGTCACGAGCCGCTCGCTTGTTTCCTGTGCCAGTGCCTCGATAATCGCGGAACGGAGCCGGGCCTTCGCGACGTCGTCCTTCCCGATTTCCTCCGCTTCCTTCTTGGTGCCAACCACCAGCCGCAGCGTCAACCGGACGAACCGTGTCGCACCCTTGTCGGCGAGGTTGACGAGGAACTGTTCCAGCGGCACGATGCCCTCGCCGACCAGGGCCTTCTCGGCCGGCGGGGTGTCGGTGGAAGCCTCGCCGTCACCTCCTTCGGCCGCGTCGGTCGGTGGCCCGCTGCGAGTGAAGTACCAGGCGGCAGCGCCGCCGCCGCCGAGCACGAAGATGGCCACGACCACGATGATGATCCACTTCATGGCGCCGGACTTCTTCGCCGACGCCGGGATTGTCGACACCGCGGCGGCCTGGGCAGGATTGGAAGGTGTATCGCTCATAAATGTCTTGGGACTCCATCGTCCTCACGACAAGTCGAGCAAGCGAGGTACCGGCCTCAGGCGGGGAGGCGAAGCCGAAATCGGGTAGTTTTCAGCGGACGGGCACGGGGAGCCGGACGGCTCCCCGGACGGGGTGACGACCCACCGACATCAGTAATCGGCCGCGGCAACAAGAACTTGAGGGCGATGCCGTCACGCATCGACCTCGAATCTGGCCTGTGACTCGCCACCTCGAGATGGCGCGCGGCGTGGTTGCGGTTGCGGTTTGCCCCCGTCCTGCCTCTGACGGTGGCCGTCGGCGGTCACGACCAGACGGGCGAGTTGCAACCCCTGGCCTTCAAGCCCCTGGCGCAAATCGACTTCGTGCGCCTGGATCCACTCTCGCGCAGTGGCGGTGTCCGCCTGAACGTGGGCGGTCACCTGCCCCCGCTCGACTCGAAGCGATACGGTCACTTCCCCCAGGTGCTCCGGCGTGAGGCGCACCTTCGCCTCGCCCACACCATCGCGCCAGGCCATCGAGATCGCCCGCACCACCTGTCCGGCGATCGGCGGGTCCGGGGTCGCCTCGGCACCGCCGCCAGCGGGAGCGACCGTGGCGCCGCCGGCAATCGCCGGGTCCGACGACGGCATCGTTGTGGGCGGAAGGCTCATCACCGCAGCGGCCGCGCTCCCGGCGTCGTGGACGGCAGGCGCGAGTGGCGTCGGCTCCGGATTCCTCTGTGACGTCGAATCGCGCCCGGTGCCGCTTGCGGCGTACGCCTGCTCGACCAGCCTGACTCGTTGTTGGCTGTCGCCCCCAAGTGACGCGAATTGCGAGGGGTCGGCAAACAAATCCTGCGTTCGCCTCGCTCCAGGCTCCATCCCCTCCGCCATCCCGACGGCCGTTATCGCCGGCGCGCCGAATACCGACGGCGTCGCGGGGGTCTCCCGTACAGGCGCCGTGTCAGTCGCCTGACCAGTCTGGCGCCCGGCTTCGGCCACGGCCGCCATCACCATCATCCGGGCAGCTCGTTGAGCGGCAGTTGCCTCCGTCATCCCCGACTGGCCGACCGCGGAGGGCCTGGCCGGTGCGCGCCTCATCGTGACGAAGCCGGCGAGATCGTCGGAAGGTTCCGGCGCCCCGGACGTCTCGAGACCCGCCGACGCAGGCAACGTCGGAAGTTCTTCGGTGGTCGGCGAATCCAGCCCTGGTCGCCCCTTGACCTGAGGAAGCTGGTCTGCGCGTGGCAACCACGAGGAACCCGCCGCCGACGTGGTCTCCCCATCGACGCCGTCGAGGTGTGGCTGGCCCCGCCACCATGCGTCCGTCGCGGATCCGGACAACCCGATCTTCCTGGATTCGGCCTTCATCGCGCCCGTGCTTGGGGCGGCTTGTCCGGCCGATTCCGCCGCGTCTTCCGCTGGCGGGACGTCCTGAAGGTCAACCTGGGTCGCGGGTGGCGCCGGGCTGCCTGCGACGAACCCGAGCAGCGGCGCCGTCGCGGCAGCGGTCGCCGACACTCCAGGGTCCGCGATGCCAGCGGGCACGGGACCCGGGCGGGAAGACCCGCCGACGACGTTCTGCGAGTCGGCCCGGGCCGTGGCGGTTGGCGATTCGACAGACGCCTGGGCGGCATCCGCATCGGCCGGAGGCTCTGCGACCGTGGCCGAAATGACTGCTGCCACCACCGCTACCTGTTGGACGATCGGTCGCTCGGCATCCGCCGCGACCACCTGCGCTTGGCCGGCCGCGGTTTGATTGCCGGCGGATTCGCTTGGTGCCTGCGGATCCGGGGGCTTGGCGGCGGGATCAGCACCCTCGTCCGGCACGCGCTGAGCCGGTGTGTCCGCACGAGCGATTCGGTTGTGGTTCGTGGGACGACCGTTCGCCACGGGTCGCGAATCGCCACTGTCCGTCCTGGCTGGCTTGGCAGCGGCGGGATGAGCCGCCTCCGCGCCGGCCGCGCTCGCTGGGCGCCGATCGCGTTCGTGGACCACGTGCCTGTTCTGGTTCGACTTGTCGAACGAGGCGGATTGCCGGGCCCGCGCGCCGTCGAGCAACGAATCGAAGTCCGATGCGGCGGTGGCCGCCGTCCCCGCTGCGCGCGCATGAGCGGGTGCCGGACCGGTGTCCACGCCAACCAGAGCAATTGAAGATGCGCCCACGAATCCCCCTTGCGAACGCTCGAGATGAGAACGTGGACGCCGCAGAAGATGCCGGACCCCACCGCACCCCCTGCGGCGCCTGCGAACGCCGGGACCACACCCCGGTGTTGCGCGCCGACCCTGGCCCCCGCCCTGCCGCGGGCGAAGGCCGAACCTTGCCGATCTCGGACGGACGGTCTACCGCTTCAGGTTGAGCGTTTCCTGCAGCAGTTCGTCCGAGGTCGTGATCGACTTCGAGTTCGCCTGGTAGCCGCGCTGGGCGAGAATCATGGCGGTGAACTCGGCGGCGATGTCCACGTTCGACTGCTCGAGCGCGCTGCCGATCAGTGTGCCGCGGCCGCCGGTGCCCGCTGCGCCGACGTTGGCCTGGCCAGCCGCCTGCGTCTCGCCGTACCGATTCGACCCGAGCTTGACGAGTCCCTTCGGGTTGTTGAACGTGGCAAGCGCGAGTTTGCCGATCGCCACGGTCTGGCCCGCGCCGAACGTCGCGCTGATCGTGCCGTCAGAGCCAATGCTGATGTTGTCGACAGCGCCCGGCGCCGAACCGTTCTGGGTGATCGACGAGGTGGCCGACGGCGACGAGTAGCCGGTGAACGAAGCGGCGCCAGTCGCCGTATCGAGGACGTCCCACGTCATCACGGTCGCCGCCGCGCCATTGGCCCACGCCGGCGTGGTGACGGTGATGTCCGCGGCCGCCTGCAGCTTGCCGTTGGCGTCGAACACGAGCGTCCCGGTGCCGCCGCTGCCCGCAGGGATGGCGGAGGGCGGCGCACCCGCCACGCCGGTCACGTCTGCACCTGGCACCGTCAGCGCGTAGGTCCACGTGCCCGCCCCGGACTTGGTGTAGGTGGCCGTCATCACGTGCGGAGCCCCCTTCACGTCGTAGATCTGCACGGAGCTGACGAACGTCGAGCCGACGGCCGCGCCAGCGTCCAGGTTGACCAACGTACGGAACGTGGTCGTCGCGGTCGGCGCCCGAAGTACGCCGGGTGGGACGACGAGGTTGGTCGGCGTGCCGTTGGTCGTGACCTGCCCGGTGATCGGATCCGTGGTCGTATAGCCCTGAACCTTGTACCCGTCGGGTGTGACGAGGAAGCCATCACGGTCGAACGCGAAGTTCCCCGCTCGCGTGTAGGCCTGCCCGGCGCCGCCACTGACGAGGAAGAAGCCATTGCCCTGGATGGCCACGTTGGTCGCCTCGGTCGAGTTCGCGATCGACCCCTGACTGAACGTGGGCGAGATCGACCCGGTCACCACACCGAGACCGACCTGCATCGGGTTCGCGCTCGTTCCGCCGACCGTCTGGCTGACGAGGTCCTGGAAGGTGACGGTGCTGGCCTTGAACCCGATCGTGTTAATGTTCGCGAGGTTGTTGCCGATGACACCCAAGGCGGCAGAATTCGCGTTGAGGCCCGACAATGCGGAAGAGAAGGATCCAACGGCCATTACTTGTTCCCTCCGGTCGAGGAAGCGGTGGACGACGACGTCAGACTCTGTGCGACCAGAAGCTGACCAATCGCGCTGACCTGAGACGAGATCTGAGAGAGTTGTTCGAGCGAGCTGAATGTAGCCAGCTGGGTGATGAACTGGCTGTCATCCATGGGCTTGCTCGGGTCCTGGTGCTGAAGCTGCGTGACGAGCAGATTCAGGAAGGCATCCCGACCGAGTCCGTCGGTGCGCTTCAAAGCGGGGGTCGTGGCGCCGGTTGTCGCCGCGCCAACGCCTGATGTCGAGTTGATGGACACTCATGCTCCTTCCGGCACTTCGCGCAGTGCCACGTACCGCAAGCCTCCGAGCACGTCGAATTCCTTCTGTTCCGCCTTGCGCTCGGCCAGTTGGAACGCCTTCCACGTGCGGTCGCGTAAATGTTCGAGCGATCGCAGCTTCCGTCTGGCCTCCATCGCTCTGGCGGCCACGACGCGCTCCTCGTCGAGCCGTTGCTCGAGCGCGTGGCGGGCGGCGACGATGACCTGCTGCTGACGTCTGATCCAATTCCGATACCAGATGGCGCGGGTGGTATCCGAAGCCCGCGCGGCCTCTTCACGCGCGCGTTCCTGCGTCTCCACCAGGGCGCGTTCCGCGTCCTGGACGGCCCGTTGCGCGGCCGCCGTTGCACGCTTCGCCTCGCCGAGTGCGCGCTGCGCGTCGTCGTCTTGCTTGCGGCGGAGGTCGAGGGCCACCTGGGCCCGAAATCGGAAGTTCGCCATGGGGCTCACTGACAACGCGCTCGCTGGCTACAAGGCCCGCAGCGCGCCGATCGCATCCTCTGTGGACGACAGCGCGTCGGCGGGCTGGCGGAGAAACGCATCGATCGCCTCGCGCCTCGCGAACGCCTCGTCGATCCGTGGGTTGCTGCCAGGCACGTACGCGCCCACGCTGATCAGATCCTCGTTTTCCTTGATGGTCGACATCCAGTCGCGCACGCGCCCCGCTTTCATCCGGTGCTCGACGTCGGTGACGTCGGGCATCGTCCGGCTGACGCTCTGCAGGACGTCGATCGCGGGATAGTGATTCCGCGCGGCAAGTTCACGTGAGAGCACGACGTGGCCGTCCAGAATCGCGCGCACCGAGTCGGCGATCGGCTCGGTCGTGTCGTCACCCTCGACGAGCACCGTGTAGAGCGCGGTGATGCTGCCCCGCCCGCGCACATTGCCCGCCCGTTCGAGCAGCGTCGGCAGGAGCGCGAACACCGAGGGCGGATACCCCTTCGCGGTCGGCGGTTCGCCCGCGGCGAGTCCAACCTCGCGCTGCGCCATCGCGAAGCGTGTGAGCGAGTCCATCATGAGCAGGACGTTCTTGCCCTGATCACGGAAGTACTCCGCAATCGACGTCGCGGCGTAGGCGGCGCGCATGCGCATCAGCGGCGGGTTGTCCGACGTGGACACGACCAGGACCGAACGGCGCAGCCCGTCGGCACCCAGATCGTTCTCCAGGAAGCCGCGCACCTCGCGGCCGCGCTCGCCGACCAGGGCAATCACGGCGATCTCCGCGGCGGTGCCTCGGGCCATCATCCCGAGAAGGGTGCTCTTCCCCACGCCGCTGCCGCCGAACAGGCCGAGACGCTGTCCGCGTCCTGCGGTCAGCATCGCGTCGATCGCGCGAACGCCGGTGCCGGTCGGCGCCACGATTGGATCGCGCGCGAGCGGGTTCAGCGGCGCAGGATGGAGCGGGTACTCGAGAGTCGTGTTCAGTGGGCCAAGCGAATCGAGCGGACGACCGAGACCGTCCACGACGCGCCCGAGCAATTGATCGCCAACGGGCACGGCGGCGGCCGAACCTCGGGCCACGATCCGGTCACCCGCGCGGATGCCGGCGGTCCCGCCGAGCGGCACGCTCAGCAGTCGGCCCTCGCGGAAGCCTACAACCTCCACGGTGAGCGAGGGTTCGCCCGGCGCACCCTGCAGTTCGCAGAGGTCGCCGACGCGTGCCCGCGGACCGCTCGACTCGACGAGCAGGCCGACGGTGCGAACGACGCGACCGGCGACCGGCAGGCAATCGGCCCGTTCGATCCGATCCGTGTAGCGGGAGAGCGAAAAGGACTCAGCGACCACGATTCATCACCGGTTGGTCCTGCCCTTCCTCCACCAGGAGCGCCCGGGCCAGTTCCTGGAACTGCGCATCGACGCTGGCATCGACGTAGCCGAAGTCCGACTGCACCAGGCAGCCACCGCGGCTCACCGACGGATCCGGGACCACGGTCACGTGGCTGCCCGCCAGCAGCGTGTCGCGGCGACCCGATGTCGCCTCGAAATCATCCGGGTTCAGCCGAATCGTGACCGACGTGCTGTCCCCCAGCCGGTCGAGAGCCACGCGCGCCATCGTCACGGTCAGGTCGGAATCGAGCGTCACCTCGCGGCGGACGATCCGCCGCGCAATGGCCAGCGCGAGCTGCACCATCTGTCGTTCGGTCTGGCGTACCATGGAGCGGCGCACGTCCGCCAGTTCCTCGATCGTCTGCGCCAGTCGCCGCAGCATCGCCTCCGCCCGCTTGGCGCCCGCCTCCGAACCTGCGCGTTCTCCCTGCTCGTAGCCCTTGGCGAACGCTTCGCGCTCCATCGCGGCGAGCCGGGCCTGCTGCTGGGCGAGATCGATGGTCGGGGCCGGGGGACCCGCCGGCGGCGTACCCGCGGCGCCATCCTCCAGGAACAACGCTTCGACGACCCGTGGTTGTGCGTCCTGGCCCGCGCGTCCCCAGTCGAACGGTTCGAACTGTGACGGGTCGGTCAACCGTCTCGCCTTAAACGACATAGGCCTCACCCGCCGCCGCACCGGTCGACAGCAACCCTTCTTCCTCGAGTTTCCGCGCGATCGCGACGATCTCGTGCTGCGCCTTCTCGACCTCGCGCAGCCGAATGGCGCCCAGGACTTCCATTTCCTCGCGCAACATGTCCGCCGCGCGCTTGGACATGTTCTGGAAGAACCGGTTCCGCATCTCGTCTGTCGTGCCCTTGAGCGCGACAGTCAGCACCTTGCGGTCTGCCCGCTGCACGATTTCCCGAAGCGCGTTGTCCTCGACCTTCATCAGGTCGTCGAAGACGAACATCAGGTTACGGATGGAGACCGCCAGGTCGGGGTTCTGGCCCTCGAGCGATTCGATGACCGGTTGACTCACGGTGCGATCCAGGCGGTTGAGGAGCTCCGCCACCGCGCGCACGCCGCCGTACGATTCGTGACTGGCCGTGCCCAATGTCTTCAGGCGCTGCTCGATGACCGAGGAGATCCGGCTCACCACGTCGGGCGAGATCTCGTCGAGGCTCGCCATCCGCGTCAGCACGTCCACGCGCAGACTCTCCGGGAGCAGGCTGAGCAGCTGCGCGGCGTGCGACGAGTCGAGGTGCGCGAGAATCAGGGCGATGGTCTGCGGCTGCTCCGCCAGGATGAACTTCGAGAGCTGCTGCGGGTCGGCCTTGGCGAGCGACGTGAATCCCGCGGTCGATTGGAACGACCGGACGACGCGCTCGATCACGCGCCGGGCGTTCTCCGGCCCCAGCGACTTGAGCAACAACTGCTGCGCGAACTCGACACCGCCACGCGCGACGTACGACGCGGCGAGCGCCATGTGGTGGAATTCTTCGAGGACCCCTTCTCCCGACTCGGGAGCCACGGCGCCGAGCGCCGCCACTTCCTTCGCGATCCGCTCGACCTCGTCTTCGTGCAGGTACTTGAAGATCTGTGACGACGTCTCCTCACCGAGCATGAGCGCCAGCACCGCTGCCTTCCGGGCACCGGAGAAGACCTGTTGGACGGGCATGGGTTACCGTCCCTCCTCTTCCGCCAGCCACGTGCGGACAAGACGGGCGGCATGCTCGGGTTCCTTCTGCACCATCCCGGACAGTCGCTTGGTGAGCACCGTCATCTTGCGCGGCTCACCAGCCTTTGCTTCCGTGGCCTGGATCTGCGCCTCGATCTCGGTCTGCAACTCTTCGACGGTCTTCGGCAACTGCTGCGGCAGCGATTGGGTCGACTCGTGCACGGTCACCGTCGGAAGCCCGGTCAGCCCCCGGTGCATCATGGGGCGCACGATGAACACGAAGGCGAACAACCCGAGCAGCACCACGGCGCCGATGCGCCCGAACTCGAGAAAGTTCGGCCCGTACAGCTGCCACATGCCCGCGGCGGGCGGTTCCTCGGTGATGCTGCCCTCGAACGAGACGTTCTCGACCGTCAACTGGTCGCCCCGCAGCACGTCGAAGCCGACAGCTGCGGCCACAAGGCCTTGAATCTTCTGCAATTCCACCGGTTGGCGTGGCCTCGTGCTCCGTGTCACCACGCCCTTCTTGTCCTTCTTGACTACCGGCTCGTCGTCCACGATGACGGCCACCGACAGCCGCGCAACCTCGCCGCGCGGCCGGATTGTGTGCCGCGTCGTCCGGCTGATCTCGTAGTTCGTGGTCTCGGCCAGTCGGCTGGAACCACCGAGCGGTGCGCTCGCGGTCTGCGTCGCCGGTGCGGTCGGCTGACCCGGAACGGGCGTCACCGGCAGGTTCGCGCGCGCGCCCGCCAGACCGCCCTGGGAATTCGGCACGCCCGGGGTGCCGTCCTGCGACGTCTGACGGCTCCGCACGACGCTCGTCGGGTCCCACCGCTCCTCAGTCTCTTCCTGGCTTTGCGGGTTGATCCGTGCCGCCACATTGACCCGCACTCGCTCCGCACCAACCACCGGTTCGAGCAGATTGACGACCTTCATCATGAGGTCGCGCTCGACTCGCTGCTGTCGTTCGAGCTGTACGCCGTCGAGCGGCCCGTCCTCACCGTCAGCGGGTCGCGATAGCGGCCGGCCGAAACTGTCGACGATGACGACGGCCTCGGGGCGGAGGCCTTCGATGCTGGCGGCGACCAGGCTGGAAATGCCGTGCACGGTTGCCGTGGACAGCGGCCGGTTCGCGTTCTTCAACTTCAGCACGACCGAGGCCTTCGCCGCCTGCTCCTTCGCACCGAACAGAGAGTCCTTCGCGGCGACGATGTGGACGCGCGCGCCGCCGACTTCGCTGAGCGTGCTGATCGTGCGCGCAATCTCACCCTCGAGAGCCCGCCTGTAGTTCACCTGCTCGAGGAACTCGGTGGCGCCGAACGCCGTGCGGTCGAAGATCTCGAAGCCAATCCTCCCCGAGGACGGCAATCCCTGGCCCGCGAACTCGAGGCGCAGTTCATCCACCTTGGTGGCGGGCACGCGGATCGAACGTCCACCCTGGTCGATCTGGAAGGGAATCTTCTGAGTTTTCAGGCGGGAGACGACGTCGGCCGCTGCCTCCGGGTCCATGTCAGCGAACAGGAGGACCCAGTCGTTCGAGGACAGCCAGAAGGCCGAACCTGCCATGAGGACGACAACCACGACGAAGGCACCCCCGATGGTCACCATCTGGGAGGGCGTGAGCGACGTCGCGAGCGATTTGAGCCGGTCTAGGAACTGTTTGGGGTCCACGGGTCAGTGCGCTCAAAAAGTGAACGGATTCAAGAACACCACTAGATGGGCATCCGCATGATTTCCTGGTACGCCGAGACGAGCTTGTTCCGTATCTGGACCGTCAACTGCAGCGTCATGTCGGCACGCTGCAGGGCGATCATCGCCTCGTGGACGTCGCCGGTGCCGTCGAGCATCCGACCGATCGACTGGTTCGCCTCGCCGCCGGTCGACTCGACCGCCGAAACCAGGCGCCCCAACGACTGCGCGAACCCGTCAGCCCCACTTCCGGCCTGCGGGGTCGCCGCCGTCGGCAAACCGTGTCCGATTGAGCCAATAACTGCTTCAATGGCCATACTTACCGCCCGAGCTCGAGCGACCGCTGCACGAGGTCGCGAATCAGACCAATCGCCGAGAGGTTCGCCTGATACGCGCGAGCCGCGCTCAGCATGTCCACCATCTCTTCGGCCGAGTCGACGTTGGGAAGCTGGACGAAGCCGTCCTTGTCGGCATCGGGATGTCCGGGTTCGTAGCGTCGCTTGAACGGCGTCTGGTCCTCGACGATGTCGTTCACCTTGACGCCGATCGCGCCGCTGGCGCGGCCGAGCGCCGCGTCGAAGCTGGACACGTCGGTCGGCGCGAGCACGACGCTGCGACGCCGATACGGCAGGCCGTCAGGGCCTCGCGTGGACTCGGCGTTCGCCAGGTTCGACACCGACGCCTCGAGGCGGACCCGCTCGGCAGTCAGCGCGCTCCCGCTTGCGGCCATCGCGGCACTCAGGGTCGACATGCTACCGTCCCTCGCTGATGGCGTAGCGCACCAGGCGGAACTTCGCAGCCAGCGCTGTCTGCGCCTTGGCGAAATCGCCCGATGCCTCCGCCATGTTCATCAACTCCCGATCGAGTTGCACGTTGTTGCCGTCGCGACGGCTCGCGAGGCCGTCGACTTCCTTCGTCCCGGCGGTCGCGGACGCGATGGGCGTTGCCTGCAGGTGCGCGGAATTCGTCTGGGCCAGAACGACCGGTCCGCCAAGCTGGCGTTCCAGGGTGCCGCTGAAGTCTGCTTCCCGAGCTCGGAAACCGGGCGTCTCGAGATTCGCGAGGTTGCCTGCCGACGCTACTTGGCGCGCGACCGCTCGACCCATCTCCCTGCGGAGCGCCGAGATAACCGCGGCATCGCTCATGTCGGACATGTCCACTTCCTGAAGTTCCAGCGGCGGTTGTCGATTACCCATTTGGGTGCCGCTTGGCCGTCACGGTGAGCAAGAAGGGTGCCCGGGCGGGTTCAGGCAGAAGAAAGCCGAAGATGGCGGCTTCCAGGCAGGCGGGGGACGGCGCGAAGAGTCGGTAAACCGACAGTCCCGACGGGACCGCGTCAGCGCATGGAGCCGAAGCGGGGACGTTCCAGGCGATCGCCCAAATCCCGCAGCAGGACTTCGAGCCGCGCCAGCCGCTGCTCGATGACGTCGAGTCGCGCGGCCACCGACAGCGACCCATCCCCACTGAGGTCACGATCACCGCCGGCCCGCCCGCTCAGTTGACGCGCGAGCTGGCGATTCTCCGCCTCGAGCGCCAGACGATCGGTGACGCGCTCGACCACGACGTCAATCTGCCCCATCGAAAACGGCTTGGTCAGATAGTCGTACGCCCCGAGCCGCACGGCCTGGATGGCGGAATCGAGCGAGGCGTAGCCCGTGATGATGACGACGTAGCAGGATGGATTCGCGGTCTTCGCTGCGCGCAGGACGGCGAGTCCGTCGGCCCCCGGCATCTGGAGGTCGGTCACGATGAGACGGTACCGCGCCGGGTCCCGTTCGATCGCGGCGATGGCCGCTCGCCCGTCGCCCGCGGTCGCCGTCTCGAATCCCCGGTCGCGGAAATACTCCACGAGGAGCTCCCGGATCTCGGGTTCGTCATCCACCACGAGGACGTTCAACGGAGTGTGCGGGAGTTGTGGCATAGGGCTTGCGAGCGGTCGGTTGACCTTACTCCATGACGGGTAATCGGCACCTGGCGCATTTTCATGAATCTTCGCTTGACGGCCGCGGCCGGGGCGAGGATAGTCGGTACGTCCTGAGACTCCTATGCGAACTTCTCAACCGAGCGTTCTCGTTGTTGACGACGAAGCGGACCTTCGCGAACTGATCGCCGACTCGATGGCCGCGGATGGCTTCGACGCCACCCAGGCAGCCGACGGCGCGGACGCGATGGCCAGGCTCAAGACGTTCGCGTTCGACGCTATCGTAGTCGATCTTCGGCTCCCGGACACCGACGGCATGGAGGTCCTGGACTTCGCGCTCACTCGCTACCCCGAAGTCGTTGCCGTGGTGATGACGGGGTTCGGGGGCGTGACCGAGGCGGTCGCCGCCATCAAGCGCGGCGCCATCGACTTCCTGATCAAGCCGTTCCAGGTTTCGCAGCTGTCGCGCGTCCTGAAATCCGAGCTCGAGCGTCGGCGCCTGCGCCAGGAGAACGCCGAGTTGCGCGTGCAATTGCGCAACCGTTTCGGGTTCGACGCCGTCATTGGCCAGAGCGCGCCAATGCAACACATTTTCGCCACGCTCGAATTGGTCGCGCCCATGAACAGCACGGTGCTGATCCAGGGTGAGACCGGCACGGGCAAGGAACTGATCGCGCGGACGATTCATCACAACAGCCCGCGCGGCGACCAACGGTTCGTCGCGTTCAACGCCGCCGCGATCCCCGAAGCGCTCGCAGAAGCCGAGTTGTTCGGCCACGCGCGCGGGGCGTTCACGGGCGCGATCGCCAACCGGGTCGGCCGGTTCGAGCTCGCACACCGCGGCACGATCTTCATCGACGAGGTGGCGCTGATGTCACCCGCGCTGCAGGCCAAGCTGCTGCGCGCGCTGCAGGAACGGGAGATCGAGCGCGTCGGCGAATCGCGCCCGATCAAGTTCGACGCGCGGGTGATTGCCGCCAGCAATAGCGATTTGCGGAAGCTCGTGAAGGAAGGCACCTTCCGCGAGGACCTGTTCTACCGCCTCAACGTGATCCCGATCACCCTGCCCCCGCTGCGCGACCGCCAGGAAGACGTCCCGCTGCTCGCGCGACACTTCGTACAGAAGGCGTGCCGCAACAACAACCTGCCGCAGAAGACCCTCAGCCAGGAGGCGTGCCGCTGCCTGATGAACTTCTCGTGGCCCGGGAACATCCGGCA
The DNA here is from genome assembly GCA_036504215.1 of Vicinamibacterales bacterium. NCBI lineage: Bacteria > Pseudomonadati > Acidobacteriota > Vicinamibacteria > Vicinamibacterales > Vicinamibacterales bacterium. The sequence continues at coordinate 38,642 of DASXVO010000005.1, forward strand.
ACTCGAGAACGCGATCGAGCACTCGGTGGCGATGACGGGCGCGGAACGCGAGATACCCGCCGGCGCGCTGCCACCCGAGGTCATCGAGCCGGCCGGCTCCATGATGCTCCCCGCGGTTCGGATTCCGGACGAGGGCATCAATTTCACGTCGGTCGTGTCGCAGCTCGAACGCGAGCTGATTCTGCGGTGCCTCGAGAAGACCGGTGGAAACAAGCGCCAGGCGGCGCGCCTGCTGCAGTTGAGCCGTACGACGCTCATCGACAAGCTGCACCGGTTGAATCTCGACGAACGGTTCACGGCGGCCTAGCAGCCCGGTGGAAGTCGCGGCGCAGCACCGAGGGCGACGATGCGCCCAGCCGGCAGGGCGCGACGACTGAGAATAGCGGGCCATATTCGAGGGAGGAGCAACGCAGCCGGGTGAGATGCAGCGTCGGCCGAATGCCGACGGGACTTTCACCACGGGCTGCGGTGTGCTTCAAGTTTCCAGGCGGTCGGCCGATTGTATATGTGTGCGGGCGGGTGCCTGCACCGCACACTCCCTGGTTCTTCCGTGACGGAGCCGCTCATGCGAATCCTCGTTGTGGACGATTCGTCCACGATGCGTCGGATCATCATCAACACTCTCAACAAGCTCGGATACACCAGCATCGTTGAGGCGTCGAACGGCCGCGAGGGCCTGGACCGGTTGTCCACGAACCCGGTCGACCTCATCGTCACCGACTGGAACATGCCCGAGATGTCCGGGATCGAATTCATCCGCAGCCTGCGGGCCAATGACAAGACCAAGGCCATTCCCGTGCTGATGGTGACGACGAATGCCGCGAAGGATGACATCGTGGAAGCGCTGAAGGCTGGCGTGAACAACTACGTCGTCAAGCCCTTCACGCCCGATATCATCAAAGAGAAGATCGAGGCGGTGATCGGGAAGTAGCCCCTCCCTGCCTTCAGGACCTGTGAACCATGGACGGTGTTCGGCCCGGCACAGCAACCTCTCCGATCGGCGACTGGCTGACCCCCCAGAACACCGCCATTCCAGTCCTCCCGACGTTTGCCGGTCGCGTGATCGAGATGACGAGCGACCCGAATGTCTCCCTCGTCCAACTCGCCAACGTCATAGCCAAAGACCAGGTGCTCGCCTCCCGATTGCTCGGGCTGGCCAACTCCGCCTACTGCGCGCCGATGCAGGAGATCACCACGATCTCCGAGGCCGTCATCCGGATCGGCACCGGGCCGGTGCGGAACCTGGTGTTCACCGTCTGCTTCAGCTCGAAGATGTACGACCCGTCGATCTACGGAGAGCAGGGCCGCACGCTCATCGAACACGGGATCGGCACGGCGTACATGGCGCGGATCGTCGCCGATCAGGCCGGTGAATCCGAGGACGAAGCCTTCCTGTCCGGCCTGCTGCACGACATCGGGAAACTCCTGATCCTGAAACTCGCGTTCGATTACAAGCGGCGGACGGGAACCTCGATCCCGGCCGACGAGGTCGCGACGGCCATCGACCAGCATCATGCGAGCTTCGGTGGCATCACGCTCCGCCGCTGGGGCCTGCCGACGTCGCTCGACGAACCGATCCGCTGCCACCACGATTACCGGGCCGCCACCCACACGCCGCGCAAGGCGATGGTGGTCTACCTGGCCGATCGCCTGAGCCATCGCTACGGGTTCGGGTGCGACCCCGACGCCTACAATCTGATCGGCGACGCGGTCTGCCGCGAGTTCGGCATCGACACGGCCTGGCTGACCGAAGTCGACGGGCGCGCACAAGGCCTGTTCGACGTGGCTCGCGCGTTTCTCGCCGGCGCCCCATCGCGAGCCTGACGAACGAGGGAGTTCATCCCCTTTTCCCGCCTCCTCAGGTTCCCTGTAGTAGAATCCCCGCGATACTCTACCGCTCCGCTCTCAGTCCGCCCCTCGTGAGGATCACCGATGAAACGTCTCGTCCTTGCCCGAATCGTCGCATCACTGGTGTTCTGCGCTGCGGCCACCACCATGGTGGGCGCCCAGTCCCGGTACGCCCGCGATCCCAAGCAGCCGATCGACGACGAATACACCAAGAAGATCCGGGAGTACACAACCGCGCCGCACTTCCTGTCGCCGCTCGTGGACTACCTACCCGCGTCGAAGACCGTGCCGACGCCGAAGGCCGTCATCGGTGACATCGCCGGTGCGCCGAACAAGCTCCCCTACTCTGCCCAGGTGCACGAGTACATGCGGCTCCTCGAAAAGGCCAGCCCCCGCGTGAAGGTCCTCTCGATCGGCAAGTCGGAGGAGGGCCGGGAGATGATCGCGGTGGCGATTGCCGACGCGCCGCTGATTGCCAAGATGGAGGAGAACCGGGCCCGGCTGGCCAAGCTGGCGGATCCTCGCACCATCGCGCTCGATGACGCGGAAGCCGACCGCCTGGTGGCAGCCTCGACGCCGATCTACTACATCACCGGGTCTCTGCACTCGCTGGAAACTGGCGCCCCCACTGCGTTGATGGAACTCGCCTACCGCCTCGCCGTGGACGAGGCGCCGTACATCAAGGCGATTCGCGCGAGCGTCATCACGCTCATCACGCCTGTCGTCGAAGTGGACGGCCGCGACCGACAGGCCGACATCTACGCGTGGCACGTCGCGCACCCAAAGGAGAACACGCCGCCGCTGGTCTATTGGGGCAAGTACCTGGTGCACGACAACAACCGGGACGCCATGGGCGCCACGCTCGCCCTGACGAAGAACGTGATCAACGTCTTCGTCGATCAGAAAGCGCAGTTGCTCCACGACCTGCACGAGTCGGTACCCTATCTGTACGACAACACCGTCGGCGACGGCCCCTACAACGCCTGGGTCGATCCCATTCTCGCGGACGAATGGCAGCTGCTCGGCTGGAACAACATGTCGGAGATGACCAAGTTCGGCATGCCCGGCGCCTTCGCGCACGGCACGTTCGACACCTGGTCGCCCGGGTACCTGATGTTCATCGCCGCGATGCACAACGGAACGAGCCGGCTCTACGAAACGTTCGGAAACGGCGGCGCCGACACCGTGGAGCGGACGCTTCGGCCGACCGAGTACGCCCGCACGTGGTACCGCCAGAATCCGCCGCTGCCCAAAGCGCTCTGGTCACAGCGGAACAACAACAACTACCAGCAGACCGGCCTCCTGACGTCGCTCTCCTACTACGCGGCGAACAACAAGCTGTTCCTGAAGAACTTCTACCTGAAAGCGAAGCGATCGGTTCTCAAGCCGAAGGTCGAAGGGCCGGCGGCATACGTCTTCCCGGCCGATGATCCGCGGCCTGGCGCACAGGCAGAACTGCTCCGCACCCTGCAGAAGCAGCGCTGCGAGATCTCACGTGCCACCGCGCCGTTCACGCTGACGCTACCGGCGAAGAAGAAGCCGGCGCGCCCAGGCGAGGAACCGCCGAAGGCCGACCCGGCCAAGCCGGCCGATCCGAAGAAGGACGAGAAGGCCACCGAGACCAGGCAGTTCCCCGCCGGCTCGTACATCATCCGCATGGACCAGCCGTACAGCCGCATCGCCGATGCGCTGCTGGACTACCAGTACTGGAGTCCGAACGATCCACAGAAGAACCCATACGACGACACCGGCTGGACCTTCGGTGAATTGTTCAACGTGCAGGTCGTGCGCGTCGGAGACGCGAAGGTGCTCGATGTGCCAGCCGATCGCGTCAACGGCGATGTGAAGGCGGCGGGCGCTGTGAACGGTGCCGGCACCGTATTCGTGGTGAACCACGACGCCGACCCGAACCTGTTCGCACTGCGCTATCGCCTGCAGAACGTTCCGTTCGAGGCGGCCGAAGAACCGTTCGAGGCAGCGGGGCGGAAGTTCAACCGCGGGTCGTTCATCATCAAGGGCGCCGCGGCTGCGGATCTCCAGAAGGTCACGAGCGAACTCGGCCTGCAGGCGTATGCGCTTCCGGCCGGACCGACCGTGAAGACGCACGCGATCAAGGCCCCCCGCATCGCCTACGTCCACACATGGATCGGCACACAGGACGAAGGCTGGTGGCGCCTCGAGTTCGACCGGCTGCAGATCCCCTACAAGTACATCAGCACCCAGACGGTGGCCGCGACGCCGAACCTCAATGCCAGCTACGACGTGATCGTCTTTCCGCCCGTTGGCCGCGGCGCCCAGCAGGTGGTGGCCGGCCTCCCGATGTGGGGCAACCCGCTGCCCTGGAAGAAGACCGACCTGACACCGAACATCGGCACCGAGGACTCGACCGACGACATGCGCCCGGGGCTCGGCTGGACCGGCCTGGCCAACCTCGAACGGTTCGTCCATAGCGGAGGCCTGCTCGTCACGGCGGACGACACCTCCGACCTGGCCGTCACCTTCGGCCTGACGCAGGGCGTTTCGATGCAGCGCCCCCAGCGCCTGAAGGCGCCCGGCACCGTCGTGCGCTCCAAGTTCGTCGATCTCGCGAGCCCTATCGCGTACGGCTATGGCGAGAACCTCTCGGTCTACATGTCCAACAGCCTGATCCTCGGCGTCAGCAGCACGCTCGCCGGCCGTGCTCCCCGGTTCGGCGATGACCGCGACCGCCCGACGGGGCGCGGCACCATGGACGACCCCGACACCCCGCAGGGCCGGCCCGTGGCGGAGGTGCCCGAGGAACCGAAGGCCGAACCGTGGCAGGCGCTCCCGGTGACCACCGAGCAATTGCGGAATGGACTCAGCGTGATACCGGTGGCGCAGCGTCCGCGCGTCGTGCTCCGGTACGCCGATGCGAAGGATCTGCTCGTGTCCGGCCTCCTCGACGGCGGCAACGAGATCGCACAGCGTCCGGCGGTCATCGACGTCCCCCACGAGAAGGGCCACGTCGTCCTCTTTTCGCCCAACCCGGTCTGGCGCGGCGAAACCCAGGGCAGCTACTGCCTGGTGTTCAACGCGATCCTGAATTTCGACAACCTCGATGCGGGACGGGTGCTGGACAAGAAGTAGCGCACAACACAGACTGTGAGATTCGAGATGGCGAGTGCGGGGCCCTCGAGCGGCCCTGCATTCGCCTCTTGTCGGCCCGCCTCTCCTCTCCCGCCCTCATCGTTCCGCACACCTGTTCTCACCCGTTGTCGTCTCCGTTTGCAGCGGCCGCGGCCGCGTCCTGTATAATCCGCCTGCCAGTCCTGCCGTCAGCCAGGGATACATCATGCTGAAGTTCGTCGTCAGCCTCCTGACTGTGGTCGTCCTGCTCCCGGCCTCCGTCTCGTCGAGCGCTCCGCAGGACACCCCGTCACCGTCCCATCCGCTCACCGTCGGCGTGCTTCGTCGCGACGGCGTCGTCGTCCCATTCGCCTCGCACGACGGCGAGCGATGGTCGCACATCTGGCGGGAACCGGCGGTCGCGATGGTGCGCGAGGCGGCGCCGGCGCTGAGCGACGTGCCCAAGCCCTGGTGGCCGACCGCCTCGCCGGTCCTCATCTGGGCGGCTTGGCCCCTCTCGGAGCGCGCACGCATCATCGCCATAGAGAAAGCGACGGTCATCTCGCCATGGTGCGTCGTCCAGATCGGCCTGCAGAGCACGTACAAATCAGCGGAAGCCGTGCCGACGGCCGAGGAACGCCCGTTTCCGAAGGATGGGATCGCGGCCGACGGCCCTGCCGCCGTCCGTCCGCTCACCGTCCTCGACCCGACGACTGCCGACTGGCGCATCGTGACGGAGGCCCTGGCCTTGCCGGTTCTCAAGTCCGAGACCGAGCACGCCCGCCACGGCGGGGTGCGAAGCAAGAAGGCCAGCGACCAGCGGGAGCGCGCAGGCACGCGGTTCACGCTCGAAGTGCTCGTGCGGGCCGACGCTCCGGTTCCCGGCCTCAGTCTCTACTACTTCGAAGGCACCAAACGGTATGTCGGGCCGCCACTGACGTTGTGGGGCGGCGAGCAGCGTCCGTGCGACCGGATCACGTTTGCGAAAGGATGGGTCCACCGGTTGTCCGACGGAACGTTCGCCTCGAACGTCTTTGTCACGTCCACCGACTGCACCCGGGCCGGCCTTACGAACACCCTCCCCCTTGCCGCGCTCACGGTCGCCGACAAGCCTTTCTGGATTGTCCAGGAGTCGGACCCGATCGGCGAGCGGTACAAGATTCTCGACGCCGCCGATCCGAAGTTCAGCGCCGTTCTCGAAACCATTGGCGGGTGGTGCCGGTGATCGGCTGCCGCTCGGGCAGTCGCAGCGCTATACTGCTAAAATGCTCAGTTGTTCTCGCCGGCCGGGACTTGATGTGCCGGCACGACGAGGGCGTGCTGGAATCACATAGAGTGCCTGGAGGAGATCGGATGATTCGCCTACGAGTGGGTGCGGCGCTGGCACTGTGCGGGCTGCTGGTCACGGCCGGTGCGGCGGGTGCGGACGTAAAGGCCACCGAAAAGACCCAGACCAAGTTCGAGGGCATGCTCGGCCGAATGATGGGGCTGTTCGGCGGCAAGGCCGCGAAGGAAGGCATCGTCAGCACGGTGTCGGTGAAGGGCGATCGGAAGATGACCGCCAACGAGGACAGCGCAACGCTGGTCGATCTCGCCGAGGAGAAGGTCTACGAGATCAGCCTGCGGGACAAGAGCTATCGCGTGTACACCTTTGCCGAGATGAGAAAGAAGATGGAAGAGGCGCGCGCCAAGGCTGACGAGGACGCGCGCAAGCAGCAGACCCGCGAGAAGAAGGACGCGAACCAGAAGGAGATGGAGATCGACTTCAGCGCGAAGGAGACGGGCAAGAAGCGAGAGATCAGCGGGTACTCCTGCCGGGAGGTCGTCGTCACCGTCGCCGTTCACGAAAAGGGCAAGACGCTCGAACAGGCGGGCGGCATCCTGATGACCGTGGACAGCTGGATGGCCCCGAAGATCGCGGCGATGAGGGAAATCACCGATTTCGACATGCGCTACGCGAAGAAGATGGCCGAGGGTGGGGCAATGCCTTCCGCCGAGCAGATGGCGCAGGCCCTGGCGATGTACCCCGGTTTGAAGCAGGCCATGGCGAGGATGCAGAGCGAGAAGGTCAACATGGACGGCACGCCGATCGAGACGGTGACAATCGTTCAGTCAGTGACGACGGCCGACCAGGCGACCAACGCCAAGAAACAGGACAACGAGCGCGGCGAGTCGCCGGCCGGCGCGTTGGGCGGCATGCTCGGGCGCTTCGGCAAGAAGAAGGAAGAGCCCAAGGAACAGGCCGCAGATGCCCCGAAGGGCGCCGCGACCGACGGCCCGAACAAGTCGACGTTCATGACAACGACGCTGAGCGTGCTGAGCATCGGCACGAGCGTTGGACCCCAGGACATCGCCGTGCCGGTGGGATTCAAGCTGAAGGGCTAGTCGGGTGCCGAACGGCGCGTCCTGAACCAGCCACGTTACGCGGAAGCGGAGAGGACCGAGGTCCTCTCCGCTTCCCAGCCTCCCCGCTTCCCGCCGGCCCGCGCTGCCCGCCTGTCCGTCTTCGTGAGCAACCCCCGCACTGTCCGTTTTTGGGACAAGCCAGTCCATGGCCGCACAGCGGCAAGAGACACCCGCCACCGACAGCTGCGTTGATACCCTTTCTTATCAGTTAGTTACGGATGCGTGTGCGCCTGGCACGGGTCTCGCCCTTCGGACAGTGGCGGCGACGAGACCCCGCTGCCCGGCTGAATGCGCCTCGATGAACGGCAGGAACGTCGCGGCGATCGTTTTCGTGCCGAACCCCGTCTAAGGCTAACGAGCCATGGATATTCAACGCCCGTCCAGCATCGCGCGGAACAAGCAGATCCGCCGCCTCATTATCGGCGGCATCGCACTCCTCGGAATTGCCGTCATCACGCTTGCTTTGTCGCGCCTGAAGCCAGCGGCACCGCCCGTGGAGCGTGCCACGGTTTGGATCGATACCGTGAAGCGAGGTCCGATGGTGCGGCAGGTCCGCGGCCTGGGCACGCTCGTGCCGGAGGACATCCGCTGGATCCCTGCCGCCACCGATGGCCGTGTCGAGCGGATCGTGGTCTACCCCGGCACCCCGGTGAACGCCGACACGATCATCCTCGAATTGACCAACCCGACGCAGACGCAGGCGCTGCTCGAAGCGGAACAGCAATTCAAGGCGGCCGAAGCGCAGTTCGTGAATCTCCGCGTTCGCGTGCAGAACGACGTCCTCTCGCAGGAGGCGGCCGCCACCGGCGTGACGGCCGACTACCGCCAGGCCAAGCTGCAATCTGAATCGGACGCGGAACTGGCGAAAGAGGGGCTGGTGTCGTCGTTGACCACCAAGCTCTCGCAGGTGAGGTCCGACAACCTGGCGACGCGCGATCAGATCGAACAGAAGCGGTTGCTCCAGATGCGCGAGTCCGTTCAGGCCCAACTGGCTGTGCAGACCGCGGAGGTGGATCGGTTGCGGGCCCTGGTGATCCTGCGACGGAGCCAAGTGGACCAGCTCCACGTGCGCGCGGGCATCTCGGGGATGCTCCAGCAGGTGCCGGTGGAAGTGGGCGCGCAGGTGGCGCCAGGAACGAACCTCGCGCGCGTTGCCGACCAGGCTCGGCTCAAGGCGCAGCTGAAGATTGCAGAAACCCAGGCGAAGGACATCGTGATCGGGCAGACCGCGTCGATCGACACGCGAAACGGCATCATCCCGGGACGCGTCTCGCGCATCGACCCGGCGGTGCAGGGCGGCACGGTGACGGTGGACGTCGCGCTCCAGGGTGACCTGCCGAAGGGCGCCCGTCCGGACCTGAGCGTGGATGGGACGATCGAGCTCGAGCGCCTGAACGACATTCTCTTCGTCGGGCGGCCCGCCTACGGTCAGGAACAGAGCGTGATCAGCCTCTTCCGGGTGGACGAGGACAACGCGAACTGCACGCGGGTGAAGGTCACGGTGGGCAAGACGTCGGTCAACACCATCGAGGTGAAGTCGGGCCTGAAGGCCGGCGACCAGGTGTTGTTGTCGGATATGTCGCAGTTCGACGCGTTCGATCGGGTACGGCTGAAATAAGTCGGCCGGGCCAGTCACTGCCGGCTATGATGTCGGCGACGAGCCAACGATGGTGAACCCCGGATCGCGGGAGGAACGATGAACGGCAACGGGTCTGAGCAATCGCTCATTCAGCTCGAGGGCGTCACGAAGGTCTTCTACACGGATGAGGTCGAGACGCACGCGCTGTCCGGCATCCACATGGAGATCCGCAGGGGCGAGTACGTGTCGATCGCCGGTCCGTCCGGGTGCGGCAAGTCGACGCTCTTGTCCATCCTCGGCCTGCTGGACACACCGAGCGACGGCACCTACGTCCTCAACGGACAGCCCGTGGCCAAGTTGAACATGGCCGAACGGGCCCGCATCCGCAACCGCGAGATCGGGTTCATCTTCCAGAGCTTCAATCTGATTGGCGACCTGACGGTCTTCGAGAACGTCGAGCTGCCGCTCACGTACCGCGGCATGAAGTCCGCCGAGCGAAAGACGCGTGCGAACGAGGCCCTCGAGAAGGTCGGCATGGCGCACCGCGCGCGGCACCTCCCCAGCCAGCTCTCCGGCGGTCAGCAGCAGCGCGTGGCCGTCGCCCGAGCGCTGGTCGGCAGCCCGCTGATCATGCTGGCCGACGAGCCGACCGGCAACCTCGACTCGCGCAACGGCGAGGCCGTGATGGACTTGCTCCGCGAGCTGCACCGGCAGGGCTCGACGATCTGCATGGTCACGCACGACCCGCGCTTCACCCGTCACGCGGACCGGACAATTCATCTGTTCGACGGCCAGGTCGTCGAGGAGAGCATGGAGTCGACCCCGGCGTGAGCGCGATCATCTCACTTCGCGGCATCGAGAAGTTCTACCAGCACGGCGTCAGTCGCACCTACGTGCTGCGCCGCATCTCGTCGGAGATCCGCGACGGGGAATTCGTCTCCATCATGGGGCCGTCGGGGGCGGGCAAGTCCACGGTCCTGCACATCATCGGCATGTTCGACAGCGCGTGGACTGGCGAGTTCGACTTCCTCGATCAGCCGGTCCACACGCTCAGCCAAAAGGCCCGCTCGGCACTGCACAAGCAGTACATGGGGTTCGTCTTCCAGAGCTATCACCTGCTGGACAACCTCACGGTGTACGAGAACCTCGAGATCCCGCTCTCGTACCGAGACGTGAAGAAGAGCGAACGACAGTCGATCGTCTGCGACGTGCTCGACCGCTTCCAGATCGTCGGCAAGAAGGACCTCTACCCCAACCAGCTGTCGGGTGGCCAGCAGCAACTCGTGGCCGTCGCCCGCGCTGTCGTCGCAAGCCCGAGAGTGATTCTCGCCGACGAGCCGACGGGCAACCTGCACTCGGCCCAGGGCAAGGAGATCATGGAGCTGTTCAAGAAGCTCAACGCCGAGGGAACGACGATCGTCCAGGTGACGCACTCTGAGGTGAACGCTTCGTTCGGCCACCGGATCATCCAGCTGCGAGACGGGTGGGTGGTCGACTGATTCTCCTGTGAGCCGTCGCCGTGATGTTTCATAACCGAACCCGCGTACTGATTGCCGACGATCAGCCCGACGTCCTCGAGGCACTTCGGCTCCTGTTGAAGGCCGAGGGCTGCGATCTCGACGCGGTCACGTCGCCGCCAGCCATCCTGCGGGCGCTCGAGGACCGTGAGTTCGACGTCGTCCTGATGGACCTGAACTACACGCGCGACACGACGTCGGGCCGCGAGGGGCTGGACCTCATTCCCCGCATCCAGGCCATCGACGCCACGCTGCCGGTCGTGGTCATGACGGCGTGGGGATCGGTCGACATCGCGGTCGAAGCCATGCGGCGGGGTGCCCGGGATTTCGTCCAGAAGCCGTGGGACAACGAGCGCCTGCTGACGATCCTCCGCACGCAGGCCGAATTGGCCCGCGCGCTCAGACGCGGGCAGCGTCTCGAAGCCGAGAACAGCGCGCTGCGCGAGCAGGCCCCGACCAACCTGATTGCCCAGGCGCCCGCGATGCAGCCCGTGCTGCAGATGATCTCGCGCGTCGGCCCCGCGGACGCGAACATCCTCATCACCGGCGAGAATGGCACCGGCAAGGGCGTTGTGGCCAGCGCGCTGCACGCCGCCTCGTCGCGGTCCACGCGGCCGATGGTCACCGTCAATGCCGGCGGCCTCTCGGAGGGCGTGTTCGAGAGCGAGTTGTTCGGTCACGTGAAGGGCGCGTTCACCGACGCCAAGACCGACCGTGTCGGCCGTTTCGAACTGGCCGACGGCGGGACGCTCTTCCTCGACGAGATCGCCAATGTGGGCCTCGCCCAGCAGGTGAAGCTGCTGCGCGTCCTCGAAACCGGCGAATTCGAGCGCGTCGGATCGTCACGCACGCACAAGGTCAGCGTGCGCGTGATCTCGGCCACCAACTCGGACCTGTTCGCGGAGGTCGCCACAGGGCGGTTCCGCCAGGACCTGTTGTTCCGCCTCAACACCGTCGAGATTCGGCTGCCGCCGCTGCGCGAACGCCGCGAGGACATCCCACTTCTCGCGGTGCACTTCCTTCGCCTCCACGCCCAGCATTATCGGAAGCGCCTGTCCGGGTTCGAGCAATCCGCGCTGCAGGCGCTCGTCGAGCACAACTGGCCCGGCAACGTACGCGAACTCGACCACGCGGTCGAACGCGCCGTGCTCATGACGCAGGGGCCGACCTTGCGCTACGGTGACCTGAGCCTCACGCCCTCGCGCGACGGCGCATCGCGCCTCGAGGACATGAGCCTCGAAGACGTCGAATCCTTCCTCGTCAAGAAGGCGATGGCGCGCTACGATGGGAACGTGAGCCATGCAGCCCGCGCGCTCGGCCTGAGCCGTAGCGCGCTCTACCGCCGACTGCAGCGCTACGGCCTATGACGCGGTCGAGGCGCGGTCGCCGATGGCTGGGCCATGAGCGACGCGTCCTGCTCATGGCGCTCCTCGCCGGCCTCCCGGCCGTCGTCGTCGCGCTCTGGCTGCTCTGGACCGGCAACTTCGCGCCCAAGATCTCCTGGACCCTCACCGTCTTGATCCTCTCGTGCTGGTGCGGCGTTGCCGTCGCCCTGCGCACGCGCGTCGTCTACCCGCTCCAGACCCTCTCCAATCTCCTCGCCGGGCTCCGCGAAGGCGATGCGTCGGTGCGCGCACGCGGCGCGGCCCAGGATGATGCCCTCGGCGAGGTGATGCTGGAGGCGAACGTCCTTGCCGACACGCTCCGCCAGCAGCGCCTCGGCGCGCTCGAGGCGACCGCCCTGCTCCGCAAGGTCATGGAGGAGATCGACGTCGCCGTGTTCACCTTCGATGGCGCCCATCGCCTGCGCCTGATCAACCGCGCCGGAGAGCGGCTGCTCGGGCGTGCGGCCGAGCGCCTGCTCGGATGCAACGCGGAAGAACTCGGCCTGGCGTCCGGCCTCGACGAGCACACGCCTCGTGTCGCCGACATGGCCTTTCCCGGCGGCGTCGGCCGCTGGGAGGTCCGGCGCACCAGCTTCCGGCAGGGCGGCCTCCCCCACCAGCTCCTCGTGCTGACCGATGTGAGCCGTCCGTTGCGCGAGGAAGAGCGCCAGGCGTGGCAGCGACTGATGCGCGTTCTTGGCCACGAGATCAACAACTCGCTGGCGCCCATCAAGTCGATTGCGGGCAGCCTCGCGCGCCTGCTCCAGCGCCAGGAACTCCCGGCCGACTGGCGTGACGACGCGGGACGAGGCTTGGGGGTGATCGCACAGCGATCGGAGGCCCTCACACGGTTCACCGCGTCCTACGCGCGGCTCGCCCGACTCCCCCAGCCTCGCCTGGCTCCGCTCGACATCGGAGACCTCGCCAGGCGTGTCGTCGGCCTCGAGACCCGGATGGCCGTTTCGCTCGAACAGGGGCCTGCGCTCCAGGTGCCTGGCGACAGTGATCAGCTCGAGCAGTTGCTGATCAACGTGCTGAAGAACGCCGTGGACGCGGCCCTCGAGACGGATGGCGGCGTGAACGTGAGCTGGGCGACCTCCGGCGGCTTCCTGGAGCTGCGCGTGGACGACGAGGGACACGGGCTGGCGCAGACGGCCAACCTGTTCGTGCCGTTCTTCACGACAAAGCCCGGTGGGTCCGGCATCGGTCTGGTACTCAGTCGCCAGATCGCCGAGGGCCACAACGGAACCCTCACCCTGGAGAACCGAACCGACCGGAGCGGCTGCCGAGCGACGCTCCGGCTGCCGCTCCTCAATCCCCGCTCGTCAGTCGTCGCCGACAATCCCGCCCACATCGCCTGGCCCGATCCCGAAGCACGCCGCTAGACATCTTCCAGGGGGCAGAGCGTGACGAATGACGCACGTTCTCGCGCCGCGCTTCCGCCCCGATGACGACGCCGGAGGCGTCGTCCAGAAACAGCGCGGGCTAGACAGCGAAGCGAGTTTGGCGGTGTGTGGCGAAGCTAGCAGTCTTCGGGGTGGCAACCCGGGTCTCAACCGTCGGGTTTCCGGCGGCAGGTGCGACCTCCGTTTCTCACTGAACACGCAAGCTTCGTCGAATCACGAAGTTAGGCTTCCTGGCACGGAAATCGCTAGACGCGGCCTGCGGCAATCCCAACACAACACCCAGTCCGGTACTTCGGCAATCGGCGGCGCTGTTCTTCGTTCGTGCCGGGAGCCCTGCTCCCGGTTGATCGCAATGCCCGGACCGGCACGCCTGTCGTTCCACCGGGCGACGCCATCAGAGGACGTGACTATGAGCGATCGCGAGAGCTGGTTCACCGATGAACTCGAGCGGCGAGGGGTGTCCCGCCGCGACTTCCTGGGATTCTGCACGGTGATGGCGTCGGCACTCGCGCTGCCCGCATCACTGTCTGCCGCGATCGCCAAGGCGATCCAGCAGACGGACAAGCCGGTCTTGGTGTGGCTCGAATTTCAGGACTGCTGCGGCAACACCGAGTCGTTCCTGCGTGCGGCCCGACCCACCGTGGCCGACATCATTCTCGACACGCTGTCGGTGGACTACCACGAGACCATCATGGCGGCCGCGGGTGTACAGGCGCATGAAACCCTGAAGAAGGTCGTCGGCGACAAGCGAGGCCAGTACCTCGCGGTCGTCGAGGGTTCGATTCCGACCGGTGACGGCGGCGCCTATTGCACCATCGGCGGCCGTTCGGCGCTCGAGATCGCCCGGGAGGTCTGTGGCAACGCGGCAGCGACGATCGCGATGGGCACGTGCGCGGCCTACGGGGGCCTGCCGGCCGCGGCGCCGAACCCCACGGGCGCCGTTGGGGTGGCTGACGCCGTGCCGGGGATCAAGAACCTGGTGAATTTCCCTGCGTGCCCCGCGAACGCCGAGAACATCACGGCTTTGCTCGTGCACTACCTGACGTTCAAGAACTGGCCTCCGCTCGACGAGTACCAGCGGCCGCTCTTCGCCTACGGCAAGCTCATTCACGACAACTGCGAGCGCCGCGCCCACTACGACGCCGGGCAGTACGTCGAGGCGTGGGGCGACGAAGGCCACCGAACGGGCTACTGCCTGTACAAGATGGGCTGCAAGGGCCCGGTCACGTCCCAGAATTGTCCGCGCGTGCGCTGGAACGAGGGGACGAACTGGCCGATCGGCTGCGGTCATCCGTGCGTCGGCTGCGCCGAGCCGGATTTCTGGGACAAGATGACGCCTTTTTACCAGCACCTGCAGGGGCCGCCGATTCTCGGCCCCGGCTACACCGTTGACCGCGTCGGCGTCGCCGCGTCGGTCGGCATCGCGGCCGCCTTCGCCACACACGGCGTGATCTCCTATGTGAAGAGGTCCAGGCAGCTACCGCAGGAAGAGCCCAAACCCGAGGCGAAGAAGGGAGACACGGTATGACGCACATCGTCGTTGATCCCGTCACTCGGATCGAGGGGCACCTGCGGATCGAGGCCGAGGTCGATGGGGGCAAGGTGCGTGACGCCTGGTCGTCTTCCACGATGTTTCGCGGCATCGAGCTGATCCTGAAGGGCCGCGACCCGCGCGATGCGTGGGTGTTCACGCAGCGGATTTGCGGTGTGTGCACCACCGTGCACGCCATCGCCTCCATTCGGGCCGTCGAGAACGCGATCGGCGCGGCACCGCCACCCAACGCACGGCTGCTGCGCAACCTGATCATCGCGATGCAGTGCGTCCAGGACCACGTCGTCCACTTCTACCATCTCCACGCGCTCGACTGGGTGGACATCGTTTCCGCGCTGAGCGCAGACCCGACCAAGACCTCATCGCTGGCCGAGTCGATTTCGGACTGGCCGCTCTCGAGCACGAAGTATTTCGCCGGCGTTCGCGACCGGATCAAGGGCTTCGTCGACCGTGGACAGCTCGGTCCGTTTGCCAACGCCTACTGGGGACATAGCGCATACAAGCTGCCGCCGGAGGCGAACCTGCTCGCCGTGGCGCACTACCTCGAAGCGCTCGAGTGGCAGCGAGAGGTCATCAAGGTCCACGCGATCCTCGGTGGAAAGAACCCTCACCTCCAGAGCTTCCTGGTCGGCGGCATGGCGACGCCGGTCGATCCCGACAAGCAGGCCTCGCTCAATGCCGACACGCTCGCTCAGGTGCGCTCGCTGATCAACAAGGCGCACGACTTCGTGGCCCGCGTGTACATTCCTGACGTTCTGGCTGTCGCTTCGTTCTACAAGGACTGGGCAGGCTACGGCGCGGGACCCGGCCACTTCCTCGTCTACGGCGAGTACCCCGAAGACGACGGGCAGCGCCCTGCCCTCTTCCTCCCATCCGGCGTCATTCGCAACAAGGATCTGAGCAAGGTCGAACGCCTCGACGCGGCCCTGATCACCGAGCAGGTCACGCACTCGTGGTACGAGTACGCCGGTGGCGACCAGGTGGGCCTGCACCCGTTCGCCGGCGAAACGAAACCCAGTTACACGGGACCCAAGCCTCCGTTCGAGCGGCTCGATACAGCGGCGAAATACAGCTGGCTCAAGTCGCCACGCTACGACGGCCTTCCGATGGAAGTCGGGCCGCTCTCGCGCATGCTGGTGGCCTATGCGTCCGGCCACGCACGGGTGAAGGAGGTGGTCGGCGGCGTCCTCCAGAAGCTCGGGGTCGGGCCCGAGGCCCTCTTCTCCACGCTCGGTCGCGTGGCGGCGCGCGCCATCGAGACCCTCATCCTCGCCGAGAAGCAGGTCGAGTGGCTCGACCAACTCGCCGGCAACATGGCGCGGCACGACTTGCGGACGCACGACAACTCGAAGTGGGACCCGAACAGCTGGCCCGCCGAGGCATCGGGTGTCGGCCTCCACGAGGCGCCGCGCGGCGCCCTGGGTCATTGGGTCCACATCCGCAACGGCTCGATTGCCAACTACCAGTGCATCGTCCCCAGCACGTGGAACGCCGGCCCGCGTGACGCCGCTGGCCACCGCGGGCCGTACGAGGAGGCGCTTCTCGGAACGCCCGTCGCGGATCCGGCGAAGCCGATCGAAATCCTGCGGACCATTCACTCCTTCGATCCATGTCTGGCGTGCGGCGTCCACGTCCTGGACGGCCGCCGGCGCGAAATCGCGCGAGTGAGGCTGTCATGAT
Source organism: Vicinamibacterales bacterium (assembly GCA_036504215.1). Lineage (NCBI taxonomy): Bacteria > Pseudomonadati > Acidobacteriota > Vicinamibacteria > Vicinamibacterales > Vicinamibacterales bacterium. Next base: position 55,102 of record DASXVO010000005.1, read on the forward strand.
CGGCGACACCGCCCTGGCCGAAACCGTGCGCGTGTACGTCTGGGAGTGGCCGGTACGTGCGTGCCACTGGCTGATCGCCGGGTCCATCGCGGTCCTGTCGGGCACCGGGCTCTACATCGCGAATCCCTCGCTCATGACGACCGGCGTCGTCACGCAACGGTCGCTGATGGGCCTCGTGAAGTTGATCCACTACTCGACCGCGATCGTCTTCGGCATCGCGGTCTTCAGCCGCGTCTGGTGGATGTTCGTCGGAAACAACTACGCGCGATGGGACAAGTTCGTCCCCGCGCGCACCAAGCGCTGGAAGGCGATCTGGCCGACGCTGAGCTACTACCTGTTTCGGATGCGGAAACCCCCGGGCTTCGTCGGACACAACCCGCTGGCGGGGCTGACCTACACACTGGTGTTCGTCATCTACCTCATCATGATCGGCACCGGGCTGGCGATGTACTCGGTCAGCGCGCACGTCGGCTCGCCACTGCGGCTGTTCACGTTCCTCGTGCCCGTGTTCGGCGGTCTCGCGATGGCGCGCTGGCTGCATCACGGGTTCATGTGGATGCTCATCGGCTTCGCGCTGCACCACGTCTACAGCGCCGTGCTGATGTCGCAGGTCGAAGCGAATGCCACGGTCGAATCGATCTTCTCCGGCTACAAGTTCGTTCCGCGAGAAGACCTGGTGTACTCCGGCTACCGGTTCATCGACCGCAAGGACCAGCATGGATAGCCGTTCGTCGCTGCTCATTCTCGGCCTCGGCAATCTCCTCTGCACCGACGACGGCGCGGGCGCCTTCGTGGTGCAGGAGATTGCCGAAACGAGGGTGGCGCCGGACGGCGTGCGGATTCTCGACGGAGGCACGCTCGGACTGGCCCTTCTGCCCTATCTCGAGGATGCAGAGCGCGCGATCCTGGTTGACGCGGTGCAGGTGGACGCGCCGCCTGGAACCGTGATCCGCCTCGAGGGTGAGGAGGTGGGACCGGCCATCGCGTCCCACCTATCGGTCCACCAGGTGGGCGTCGCCGATCTGCTCGACGCCGCGCGGTGGCGGGAGCGTGTACCTCCCGAACTCACCCTGCTCGGCGTCGTGCCGCTCAGCACGGAACTCGGCTACGGCCTCTCGGCACCAGTGGACGCGGCGTTCGACGACCTCGTCGCCCGCGTCTGCCAGGAGGCGGCTCGACTGGGTTTCCCCTTGTCGATGAAACAACCGCATGACCACGACCACGAGGGCGCTCGTCTGCGCGCTGCTGTCGGCGATCGCTGAGACGACCTGCGGCCGGTCCGACATTGCCTCGCCGCCCGCCTCCCGGCTATCTTCACTCGCCGCGCGGGAGGCGGGTCGCCGCCTCTACCAGACCCACTGCGCCTTTTGTCATGGCGAGCGCGGCGATGGCCAGGGAGTCCGTCGGTCGTCGTTCGCTCGCGCACCCCGGGATTTCACCGACGTGGCGTGGCGCCGATCGACGTCGCCAGAACACGTGTCCCGCGCGATCCGCGACGGCGTCACAGGCACGGCGATGCCGGCGTGGGCCGCCCTGGGCGACGACGCCATCGCCAATCTGACAGCGTACGTCTGCTCGTTCGGCCGCTCCCGGTGAGCAGCACAGGCAAACGCCTGGAGTGGTGCATTACACAACACTCCACATGCGACCATTCGCAGACCACTGCCGAATTTTCGGCACTCGCGCGACCAGCCATCAGCCATCCTCCTGGGAACCGCGCAGAAACGTGCGGTTTCTGCTAGACTGCGCCGTTGGCAACCGCCTTGCTGGTTAGCTGAGGTTGGGTCGTCGTTTTCCCCTTCTCCGGTGGCAGTCAGCAGCATGCCTTGTTCAGCGCTTTTCCCACTCGTCGTTGCCTTGATCGTCCAGACGCCGGCGGCGGTCCAGCCGAAGAACGAAGACATCGAAACGTGTCTGGCATGTCACGCCGACAAGTCGATGTCGGTCATGCTGCCGAGTGGTGAGTCCCGAGGCCTGTTTGTCGACAAAGGCGGTTTCACCCGCTCGGTGCACGGTGGAAAGCTCGGCTGCACGGACTGCCACACCGACGTGACCGAGATCCCGCACGCGTCGAAGCCGTTCAAGTCAAAGCGCGAGTTCACCATCGCGTACTACGAGGCGTGCAAGCGGTGCCATTTCGCCAACTACAGCAAGACACTCGACAGTGTCCACTACGCGGCCATCGCGCGCGGTGACCGCACGGCACCGACGTGCGTGGATTGCCACGGCGCCCACGACATCACGCCGCCCAATCAGCCGCGCTCGCGGATCTCCCAGACGTGCGCCACGTGTCATCGGGGCGTCTCGACCGTCTACGCGCGCAGCGTGCATGGCCGGGCGCTGATCGAGGAGAAGAACATCGACGTCCCTGCCTGCACGGACTGCCACCACTCGCACGACATCGCGGGCCCGCACGCGCCCGGTTGGCGGCTCAAGAGCCCGGAACTCTGCGCCAGCTGCCACGCCAGCCAGAGCATGATGAAGAAGTACGGCCTGTCCACGGCGGTGATGCAGACCTATCTGGCCGACTTCCACGGCATGACGGCGTCGCTCCAAAAGCAGGATGGGACGACGGGACCACGCGTCACGGCGCTGTGCATCGACTGCCACGGCGTGCACGACATCGCGAAGACCAAAGGACCGGGCTCGGCGCAGATGCAGAAGAACCTGGTGGCCACCTGTCAGAAGTGCCACCCGGGCGCGACCAAGAGTTTCTCGGCCGCGTGGATGTCACACTACGAGCCGACGCTGCAGAAGGCTCCGCTCGTCTACGGCGTCAAGCTCATGTACTACGTCTTGATCCCATTCATGATCGGAGGATTGGTGCTCCAGATCCTCCTCCACCTCTGGCGCGTCGTGGTCAACCGATGAAGGGCTACATCGTCCGTTTCTCGCGGCGGCAGCGCATCGAGCACTTCTCGGTGATGACGGTGTTCATCATCCTGTCGCTGACGGGTCTGCCGCAGAAGTTCTTCGAGGCCTCGTGGGCCCAGGCGCTCATCGTCGGCCTCGGCGGCATTGACCGCGTGCGGTGGATCCACCGAGCAGCAGGCGTCGCGTTCGCGCTGCTGACCGGCATCCATTTGACAACGGCGGTGGGGCTCGTGCTCCTGGGGCGCTCGTCGTTGTCGATCGTGCCGACACGCCAGGACTTCACCGACGCCATCGACCAGATCCGCTACTACCTGGGAGGCTCCGAGGAGCCGGCCAGGTTCGACAAGTTCGACTACAAGCAGAAGTTCGAGTACTGGGGCCTCGTCCTGGGTGCCGTCATCGTCATCAGCACCGGGCTCGTACTGCTCTTCCCGATCCTGACCGCGCAGTTCCTTCCCGGCGAGGTCATTCCAGCGGCGAAACTGGCGCACGGGAACGAGGGGTTGATGGCCTTTCTCGTGGTCATCGTCTGGCACATCTACAACGCGCACCTCAATCCCGACGTTTTCCCGTTCGACACGACCATCTTCACCGGGAAGATCAGCCTGGACCGGCTGCACCACGAGCATGGTCGGGAATATGAGAGACTGAAGGACGAACAGTCGCCTTCCGATCCTGCGTCGATCTGACGGAGGGGCGCGCTGCTGGTCACATGACGATGGGCCGCCTCCTCCCAGCCTTTCTGGCCCAGTCGATTCTTCACGGGCTGATTGCCGCGGTCTTCGTCGAGACCGTGCTGCGAGCGTGGCGTGTCGAAGATGCCTCGTGGCGCGTGCGCCTGCGGTTTCTGCCGCTGCTGTTTCCGATCGTGGCCCTGCCCGTCCTCTTCCTCCTCGCGCCGTGGCGGAACGATCCGTCGTTCATTGGCCGTCGGGCGTTGTTTGCGAGTGAACGGTGGAACCTGCTGCACGTGTCGGGCGTCGGGCTGGGCGACCTCGTGCTGCTGCTCGCCGCCGGTCTTGGCGCGGCGCTCTTCCTCCGGGACGCCGTGCCGCCGATCCTCGATCTGCTGCGGGCCGGCCACCGTGCGGCCGACGTGGGCCCGTGGCTCGCGGGGAGCACCTCCGTCACCACGGCAGTCGAGACACACGCGAGGGTTCTGGGGATAGCGCCTCCACCGGTTCGAGTGATTCGGCTCACGGCCCCGGTCCTGCTCTGTGAGGGCGCCCGCCGGCCGACGCTCGTCATCTCGCCTTCGACGATGGCACGGCTGCCGGCCGCGGAATTGAACGCGGCCCTGGCGCACGAACTCGCTCACGCGGCCTACCGCGATCCCGCATGGGGCTACGTCCTGATTGCGCTGCGAGTGGTGTTGTTCCTGAATCCGGCGGCTCAGTGGACGGCCCGTGCCGTCGTGGACGACATGGAGCGTCGGGCGGACCAACTGGCCGTCCGGCTTGTGGGCGACCCGAATGCCCTCGCCCGCGCGATCGAAATCCTGTTCGACGCCGGTCAGGCACAGCCCGTCGAAACCGACTCGTCGCTCGAACGACTCTTCTGGAAGGCGCGACGCGCCGGCGTCGCGCGCCGGTGTCGGAGGCTGCGCGCGACGGCGCCGGGTGTGCCGACAGGCGGCGGGCCGCTCACGTTGGCGCTGGCCGCGCTCGGCATCGCGCTGCTGGTGTTCTTCTCCGTGTAGGGGATCCGGATCGATCGAACGTCGCGGAGGCATCTCGGTCCGCGGCGCCGCGGCACACCGATGAGAGAGACCGTCAGGCTGATCGCCTCCTGGCTCGTGGTTCTCGCGGCGGCGGCCGTCGCGCTCAAGGCGCTCGACCGTCTGCCGTCGCTGCTCACCGGGACGCCACCAGGCGCCCGGGCGTACGAGTCGATCGATCGGGCCGAACGTGCCCTGGGCGCGAGGATCTGGCTGCCCGCCTTCTACCCCGACACGCTCGCGTGGCCACCATCGCGGATCGAGTCGTTCGTGGGGCCGCATGTCTGGGCAGTGGTACACGTGGTCGGCCGCGAGGATCGTGGGGAACGTCTCGTCCTCGTCGAGTCCATGGACGAGCCGGCGCCACCGCCGGCGACCCTGCTGCCGCCGGTTCTCGTGCTCCAGTCGAGCGCGGTCGCGATCGGCACGCGTCAGGGCGTACTCTCGCGAGTCGTGACAGACGAGGGGCGGACACTCCATGAAGTGTGGTGGGTGCACGGCGCGCGGAGGGTCATGTTGCGGTACGATGGCGCAGCGGAGGAACTGCTCGTGATCGCCCAAAGCCTCGAACGGACGCAGTCATGGCCCCGGCAATGACGATCCCCGGCCGGAAACGGCGCGGCATCCAGACGCGTGTCGTGCTGCTGGTCGGCATCGGCATCCTGGCAGCGCTCGCCATCTTCGGCGGCACGAGCTTCGTTGGCTTCAACTCGCTGACCGAGCGTCTGGCGGCAGAACGCGAGATGCTCGCGCGGAGCATCGCCGCACATCTCGACTATGTCGTCCGGAGCGAACTCGAGATCCTGCAGGGCGTGTCGGGAACCCCCGGGGTGGACCTGTCCGATCGGGACCCGTCGCCGGAGCAGTCGGCCCTCCGGACGGCGTACCTCCGCTCGCGGCTGTTCGAACGGGTCTTTCTCATCGGCCGTGACGGCGCGGTGCTGCTCGACGAGCCCAGCAGGCCGGCGGGGGGCGGCGCGCCCACACCACCGCAGGGCGACGTCGGCGTCGCCCTGCAGACCGGGCGGCCCGTCATCTCCGATCTGACCGAGGCCGGGGGACGGCGACGGCTCTACCTGCTCGTTCCCATGCGGAACTGGCGCGGACAGGTAGTCGCACTGGCCGGCGGCGAGGTCGATCCCGAAGCGTCGCGCTTCGTCACGATCCTCGAGCCGTACCGCCTGGGCCGAACCGGGATCACCTCGCTCGTGGACAGCACCGGCACCGTCATCGCCGCCACCGATGCGTCGCGTCGCTTCAGGCCAAGCGCACACCCCGAGCGGCTCGGCGCGAAGATCCGGAGCCGCGAACCGGTCGTCGAAGTCGACGCCGAGGGCGACGCGAGAACCGTCGTCGCGATTGCCCCTCTACTGTCGGCGCCGTGGGCGGTCGTGATGCTCCAGGACGAAGCCGAGACGTTCGCCCAGGGGCGGTCGATGGCTCGGCGGGTGCTCTGGCTCGGCCCCGCGCTGCTCGGCCTCGCCCTCCTGTTCGCGCTCGGTGCGGCACGCAGCGTGAAGCGCCCACTCGCCTTGCTCACGGCGTCCGCCGAGCGGATTGCGAGCGGCGACCTCGATCAGCCCATCCCCCGCCTGGCCGAGGACGAGGTGGGCCGGCTCGGCGGGTCGCTCGAACGCATGCGTGTCGCGCTCCGTACGTCGATGGATACGATTGCGCGAGCCAACCAGGAACTCGAACAGCGAGTCGAGTCGCGCACCCACGAGCTGCAGGGCCTCTACCGCCAGCTCCAGGAGCGCGAGCAGTGGCGCGAGGAGCTGTTGCGCAAGGTGATTTCTGCGCAGGAGGACGAGCGCAAACGCCTGGCGCGCGAGCTGCACGACGAAACGAGCCAGACGCTGAGCGCCCTGGCGATGAAGATCGAAACGGCACTGGCCGCGTGGCCGCAGGAAGCCTCGCGCGACCGGCTCGTCGAAGCCAAGGCCCTCACCGTCCGCACGCTCGACGAGCTGCACCGCCTGATCTTCGATCTGCGTCCGTCCGTGCTCGACGACCTCGGGCTGCTGTCCGCCATCCGCTGGTACGCCGAGCGTCATCTCGAATCGCGCGGCATCACGGTGCGCTGCGAGTTCAGCGGCATCGAAACCCGCCTGCTGCCCGAACTGGAGACGGCGCTCTTCCGCGTGGCGCAGGAAGCCATCACCAACATCGCGAAGCACTCGGGCGCCGAGACCGTCCTCATCCAGTGCTTCGAGCACGACGACCGGATCTCGATCGAGATCGAAGACGATGGGAAGGGATTCGCACCCGAGGATCTGCCTCCACCGGCCGCCAGGGAGCGCGGCCTGGGTCTGCTCGGCATGCGCGAGCGGATCGAGCTGTTTGGCGGGACAATCGAAATCGACTCGGCACCGGGACGCGGCACGCGGATAGCGGTCGCCGTTCCGACGATCCAGGAGGTCGGACATGCCCAGGATTCGCGTCCTAATCGCGGATGATCATGCCATCGTCCGCGAGGGGGTGCGGGCGCTCCTCCAGTTGTCGGATGATATCGAGGTGGTCGGCGAGGCCGCCAACGGCCTCGAGGCGATCGACCTGGCGCGGCGCCTGGCTCCAGACGTGGTCCTGATGGACATCGCGATGCCTGGCCTCGGCGGCCTCGAGGCGACCCTGGCGATTCGCAAGGACATCCCAGAAACGAAGATCCTGGTCCTCACGCAGTACGAGGATCGCGAGTACATCAGGCGCTTCCTGAAGGCCGGTGTCTCGGGCTACGTCCTGAAGAAAGCCGCTGGTGCCGAGCTGACCGCAGCCATTCGAGCGGTCAACCGCGGCGGCCTGGTGCTGGACCCGGAAGTCGCGCGGGAGGCGATGCGGGAGCCGGTCTCGTCGGCGGCTCCCGGCGAAGCCACCGACCTCTATGACGCGTTGACAGACCGTGAGAAGCAGGTCCTGAAGCTCGTGGCAGAAGGCCGGAGCAACAAGGAAGTGGCGGAATTGCTCGACATCACCGTCAAGACCGCCATGTCGCACCGCGAACACATCATGCAGAAACTCGACCTGCACAGCCGGACCGACCTGATCAAGTTCGCGCTGCACAAGGGCGTGATCCGGGTCGACGGCTAGTCGTGCAGGTCGGGCCGGCGCGATTCGTGGCGCTGCTTGCCCTGCACGCTCGAATCGATGGAGTCCTGATCCACGACCTCGCCGTTCTCGGCATCCGGCGCCTTCTTCTTGCTCGCCAGGTACGCCTCGCCGGGCCGCCACTCGGGGGTCATGGTCGCCGCCACGCCCACCGCGCCGGAACGCGTCATCGCGAACGCCTTCTTTCCAAGGAACATGAAGAGCATCGCGAACCCGATGAAGGGAAGGAACATCGCATAGACAGCGCCCATCAGCGGGGCCAGCACGAGCAACGCCACGATCGGAACCTTGATGTACTGCTGCTCCATGCCGCCGGGAAGGATGCCTCCCGGCTTGGGAACCATCGTGAGTTCCCACTTGCCAAGATTCCAGTAGAAGCCCGTCTTCACCGCCGTGCCACCAGTTCGCTTCGCCATGACTCACCTCTCTATGAATGCCGGGGTCACTGTCAACGTCTGCATATAATCTACGTCCGGCCGACCGATTCGACAATCGGGCGGTTGACCGTGCGGACCGGGTAAAAGTCCCGATGCGGCATCGGGAAAACACCCGAGATGGTCGGGGAAGACGCCCGACGCGCTAGCCCTTCCGTTCGGCCTGAGCGCGCGCACGCCGATCACGCAACTGAAGGACTTCGAATGCTTCCTGAACCTGGTCGCAGCCAGACCGCAAGGTCGAAGTGATCGTGTCGAAGATAGGCTGCCGCAGGCCCTTCGACTCGGGATCGAGCCGCAGAACGCGCCAGCACACGAGATTCAGCGCCTCCAGTGCGCCGCACACCTCGTTCGCCGCGAAGCCCTCCTTGCACCGTTGATTGGCCAGGTCCTGGCAATAGGCCATGAACACGCCGCGGTCCTCCGTCCGGACGGCATTCATCAGCTGGCGTAGCACCACGCGGTGGTTCCACTCGTGCTGCGCCGAGGTCAGCGCCCGATACCGGCTGAACCGTGCCTGCCGAAGCGGCCCCGTCAGGAGATCGTTGAAGTCCCGGATGATCCGCTCCTGATGCTGCTCCAGGAGCCAGTAGATCTTGAGACTGGCGGGAATGGGCAATTCCGCGACAGCGGTTCGGTTCATCTCGGCCCACTTCGCTGGATCGATCTTGCGGTTCTCGATGAGAAACGGCATCCGACGGAGGATCTCCAGGCGCGGCCGTGGCGCCCATTCGAGTCGTCGCCTCGTCTGCCTGGCGTCGACGGCGAGCACGCCATCGACCGGATCGGTCATCCAGGTCCGCCCGAACGGCGGGCGGACGCTCAGCCGGGCGATGAGAGCCTCTGCCCAGGCGAGTGCCCCGCGCACGGCTCCAGGCATGGCCAGAGACCTGCCCCTCGCACCGAAGTGGGCAAGCGTGGCCGCCTCGTAGAGTTCGCGCTCCGACACGGCTCCATCCGGGCTCGCCAGCAGGACTTCACATGGCTTCAGACCTTCAATGGATCTGAGCACCTCCTGCAGGAAGAGGACGAGGTCGCCGATGTGGAGGTATGGAACCGCCGAGCGACCGTGCCCGTGGAGCGAGGTCCGGAGCCACGCATTCGAGAGCCATCGATCGAGCGCGGCCGACAGTGGTGGATGCTCACACCAGTCCGAGAACGGCGCGGCAAATCGAGCGATGACCGAGTGGATGCGATCGCTGAACTCGAATACCATCGCCTCCCCCTCCCGCTTGGTCACGGCTCCGATGTCGCGAGCGTGAGGAGGGCTCCCCTCGGTGACGGCCATCCCGGGCCGCGGGATGCGACATGCTGCCACCGAGCTGGCGAAGACGAAATGCCGGGCGGGCAGCCACGCCGAGAGCTCGAGCACGTGCCGCAGTCCGATGACATTCGTCCGCCACTGAGCCGAGCTGGCACCGCCGAAGGCATCGCGGTCGGCGGCGAGATGCACGACGGTGTCGGCACCTCCCTCCTCCCGAATTCTCCGGAACACCGGCTCGATCTGCGCGCGTTCGGCGATGTCGGCCTGGAACCAGATCAGGTTCGGATGCAGGGCGACTCCGCTCCGGCCCTGGGACCGTCGCGCGATCCCGAAGATGCGATGGTCGTCTTGGATCGCACCAATCAGGTGGCGCCCCACGAAGCCGGAGGCGCCTGTGATGACCAGGTTTGGCCACGTCATGATCTCGGCCCTCCCGTCCAGAGGTGGCAATTCTAGACGGTTCCAGACTGTTTTGTCTGCAACAGACAGGCGTCGCCGCTGAATTCTTCCTCGTTGATTATTTCCCCATCTGGCGATGCAATGGCAGAACTCCGCGCTAGAATAGAGGGCCGTCGCCCTCCGGGCGCACGGTTGCCCCCCCGCAGGTCTGCGACTTCTCGGTCTGACCCGCCGCCGAGCCAAACCTGCCCGCACCGGAGGGCAGATCCGAGCGTTGTTATGTCTCCGAATGGCACTCCGTCGGCGTCCGCCGGGGCACGTCCCGGCGCCCTGCGCGTTCCCTGGCGCAATCGTCTGGGCGTCAGGGCGGCGGTCGTCATCACGCTGGTCACGGTGCTCTGCGGCGCGGCCCTCGTGGTCACCAATCTCCGAACCCAGCAGCAATACCTCACGGCAGAGGTGCTCCGCGGCGCGGTGCAGTTCAGCGACACCATCAAGGCGAGCACGTACCACTTCATGCTGAGCGATGAGCGCACCGGCGCCTATCGCACCATGGACATGATCGGCCAGCTGAAGGGCATCGAGCAGGTCCGGATGCTGAACAAGGACGGCCGCGTCACCTTCTCCACCGACCGCGGCGAGATCGGCCGGTGGGTGGACAAGCGGGCCGAGGCCTGCTACGCGTGCCACGTCGCAGGCCAGCCCCTCGTGCGGCTGAACGTTCCCTCCCGCAGCCGAATCTTCTTGCGGAACGGCCACCGCGTCCTCGGGATGATTACGCCGATCTACAACGATGCCAGCTGCTCGACGGCGGTGTGCCACGAGCACCCTGTGACGAAGCAGGTGCTGGGCGTCGTGGACATCGCGATGTCCCTGGAGGACGAGGACCACGCGGTCGAGGCCCTCGGCCGGCGCACGGTCCTCTTCTCTGGCGTGGGCATCCTGCTGCTCGCACTCACGGTCGGCCTCGTGGTCCGTGGCTACGTGATCAAGCCGCTCGGCGAGGTGGTCGCGGCGACCGCACGCATTGCCGAAGGCGATCTCGATCAACGCCTCCCGGTGTATCGCTCCGACGAACTGGGGCGGCTGGCGCTGTCGTTCAACGACATGACGAACTCGCTGCAGCAGGCCCGCGGCGACCTCCAGCATCTGAACGAGAACCTCGAGCGGCAGGTCGAGGACCGCACGGCGGCGTTGAAGGCGGCGCAGGTCCAGCTCTTCCAGTCCGAGAAGATGTCGTCACTCGGCAAGCTGGCGGCCTCGGTCGCGCACGAGATCAACAATCCGCTGGCAGGCATCCTCACGTACGCGAAGCTCCTGATCCGGATGCACGAGGAAGGCGAGCTGACCGAGAAGGTGCGAGAGTCGTGCGTGCGCAACCTCCGCCTGGTCCAGCGCGAGACGGAGCGCTGCACGGTCATCGTGCGGAACCTCCTCGACTTCGCCCGTCAGCGGCTGCCGAGCCTCAAGGACATCGACGTCAGCGCCGTCGCCGAAGAGGCGCTCTCCCTGCTGACGCATCGCCTGCTCATGCAGAACGTCACGCTCGAGAAACACCTGCCGCCGATGCCGCTCGTGAAGGGGGATTTCGGGCAGTTGCGACAGTCGATTGTGAACATCGCGCTGAACGCCTGCGAGGCGATGAGCCAGGGGGGCACGCTTCGAGTCGAGGCGCGCGCTGGCGAGAAGATGGTGGAGCTGGCGATCAGCGACACGGGGCCCGGCATCGCGCCCGAGCACCTCTCGCACATTCTCGACCCGTTCTTCACGACCAAGGAGAAAGGGACGGGCCTCGGGCTGTCGGTCGTCTACGGCATCATCGAGAAACACGGCGGCAAGCTGGACGTCAAGAGCCAAGTGGGTCAGGGCACGACGGTACTCATTCAGTTACCGATCGCCGGGGCGGCGGCGGCGGCGTTGACGCCCTCGCGGGGCGCGTAGAAGAACGGACGGAGTGGACGTATACCTGTGGTGGATCGGCGCAGCGGCGGCGGATCACGAGCTGCTGGGCATGGTGCGACGGCGGACCGAGCAGGCGTTCGGCCTGCCGGTCCGGGCGTGGCTCAGCCACGAGCGCCCGGCCGATTCGTACGATGCCAGGCGGCAGCAGCACTCCTCGACGCGGATTCTCAAGTGGCTGCTGGATGCGCGCCCCAAGGAGGCGGCGAAGATCGTTGGCCTCACCGACGTCGATCTGTTCATCCCGATCCTGACGTTCGTGTACGGCGAAGCCCAACTGGGCGGCACCGCGGCCGTCGTGTCCACGGCACGGCTCGCGTCCGACACGGGCTTCCGCCCCGATCACGCGCTGCTCACCGCACGTGTCGTGAAGGAGTCCGTGCACGAACTCGGACACACGTTCGGGTTGATACACTGCCCTCGTCCCACGTGCGTGATGGCACGTTCGGTCAATCTGGTGCAGGTGGACGCCAAGGAGCCGGTGCTCTGTCACGACTGCCACATCCGGTTTGGCGAGCTGCGAAAGCAAGGACAGGAACATCATGAGTAGAGAACGCACCCGGATCCTCATCGTCGATGACGAGGAGATCGTCCGAGAGTCGTTGTCGGCCTGGCTCGAGAAGGACGGCTATACCCTGGCCACGGCGCAGGACGGCGAAACGGCGCTCGAGCGCATCCGGAAGGAGCGCTGGTCGATCCTCCTCGTGGACCTGAAGATGCCGGGCATCGACGGCCTGCAGGTGCTCGAGGAGGCGCGGAAGATCCAGCCCGAAGCCGTCGCCGTCATCATGACCGCGTACGCGACGGTGGACTCGGCCGTCGCCGCGATGAAAATCGGCGCGTACGACTACCTGGTGAAGCCCTTCGACCCCGAAGAGCTGAGCCTGATGATCCAGAAGATCGTCACGCAGCAGGCGCTGGTGCGCGAGAACGTGTTGCTGCGAAAGGTCCTCAAGCGCGAGTATCACTTCCGCGACCTGATCAGCAAGAGCCCGACGATGCAGGCGGTGTTCGACCTCGCACGCACGGCCGCCCGCAGCCACTCGACCATCCTGATCCTCGGCGAGAGCGGCACGGGCAAGGAGCTCCTGGCGCGCGCGGTCCACGCCGAGAGCCCGCGTAGCCAGGGACCGTTCGTGGCCGTCTCGTGCGCCGCGCTCACCGAGACGCTGCTCGAATCCGAGCTGTTCGGCCACGAGAAGGGCGCCTTCACGGGCGCCGCGGCGCGCCGCAAGGGCAAGTTCGAGATGGCGCACGGCGGCACGCTGTTCCTCGACGAGATTGGCGACGTCACGTCGAAGCTGCAGCTCGATCTGCTGCGCGTGCTCGAGGACCGCAAGTTCTTCCGCGTCGGTGGCTCGGAAGCCGTCACGGTGGACGTGCGCATCATCGCGGCCACCAACCGCGACCTTCAGAAGGCGGTCGCTGACGGATCCTTCCGCGAGGATCTCTTCTACCGCCTCAACGTCATCCCGATTCACCTGCCGCCGCTGCGCGACCGCCTGGAGGACATGCCGCTGCTCGTCGAGCACTTCCTCGAACAGCTCGGCGCCGAGATGAACCGCCAGATTGACGGCGTCTCCACCGACGCCATGGGGATCCTCATGGCGCACACCTGGCCCGGCAACGTGCGCGAGCTGCGCAACGTGCTCGAGCGGGCGATCGTCGTTGCGCCGGGCCGGGTCATCGAAACGTCCGACCTCGGCCTGCGCCGCCCGCCATGCGCGGACATCGGTGACAACGGCAGCCTCGCCTCGCTCGACGATGTGGAGAAGCATCACATCTGCCGGGTGCTCCAGGATGCCGGCGGCAATATCAGCCAGGCCGCCCGGACGCTCGGAATCGATCGGGCGACGCTCTACAACAAGATGAAGAAGTACCAGCTCCGCAAGGACGGCGAGCCCGAGCCGGAGCAAGAGCCGAGCTAGAAACTGACAGGCCGGGCCAAAGTCCTGCCCCGAGAGACTTTCCCCGGCTTCGGTGTCAGGCCCATACTCCGGCTGAGGGTCCCTGGCCTGGATATCCCTGCACCTGGCTGCTCAGCCCAATTCTCACTACCTGCCGAACTCCTCTACAGCCTGCCGCGTTTTTAAACACAATGGACGTCTGGGCATATTGCCTAGTGTTTCCACTCATATTCGCCTTCAGTTTCGCAATTTGCAGAAATGACGTGGTGAATAGTTCAACAGTCGTCCAGCCGGCCCAAAAGACTCCACAAGACAACACTGCCGCTAACTCATTTCCTTATCAGCTACTTACAGCCGTGTCGCGAGGAGCATCAGAGCTGGTACCTGGCTTGCTGTATGGTCAGCGAGAGAAACCAGACGATGTCTTGCCCACACCTGAAGGAAGTCGTGATGTTGTTCTGCCGGGCGTATCCGGTCAAGAAGATGATTCCTCTTGATCGACTCGCGTCCGCTGACCCGTGCCTCGGCGGCGATTTCTCGAGCTGTCCGCTGTTTCGGGACCTGTCGGAACGCTTGAAGGCGTGCCCTGCTCATGACGCCCTCCTCCCGACGGCCGGACCGCAGAAAGGGGTGCAGCGATGATCCTCGCGCTGGCACTGTCGCTCGCTGGGTTGAGCATGCTGGCGATCTCGTCACTGGCTGCGCACGCCAGGTGATCGTCTAATCCTGGAGAGTCACATGGATCTGAGTCGGAGAACGTTCATCAAGTTCGCGGGCGCCGCCGGCGCAGCGGGCCTGGCTGCGAAGCCCGCACGGGCCGAAGCCTCTGCCCTCCGCACGGTCAACACGCCCGCCGTGCTGGTGGACACGACCCGTTGCGTGGGCTGCCGCGGCTGTGAAGCCGCGTGCGGCGAGTCGAACCTGCTGCCACCCCCCGCACAGCCTGGCAGCGATGCCGTGTTCAGCACTCCTCGTCGGACGGACCCGAGTACCTATACGGTGGTCAACCGCGCGGCCGCAAGTTCGAAAGAGGGCGACGTGCGGTACGTGAAGAGACAGTGCATGCACTGCCTGGACCCGGCGTGTGCGTCGGCCTGCCTGGCCAAGGCCCTCGAGAAGACCGCGGCCGGCCCGGTGGTGTACCACAAGGAACGCTGTCTCGGCTGCCGCTACTGCATGGTGGCTTGCCAGTTCGACGTGCCGAAGTTCGACTTCGACTCGCCCGCCCCTTACATTCACAAGTGCACGTTCTGCGCCGAGCGCCAGGCCCAGGGCCTCCAGCCGGCGTGCGCGTCTGTCTGCCCGACCGGCGCCCTGCAGTTCGGTCACCGCGAGGAACTGCTCGAAGAAGCGCGCACTCGCATCTATCAGAACGCCGGCAAGTACGTGCACCAGGTTTACGGGGAATTCGAGGCCGGCGGCACGAGTTGGCTCTACATCACCGACGTGCCGTTCGACAAGCTCGGCTTCCGTACCGACCTTGGCCCGACCTCGCCGCCCGAACTGACCCGCACCGCCCTGGCGGCCGTGCCCTTCGTGCTGACCCTCTGGCCTCCGCTCCTCATGGGGCTCTACACGTTCAGCAAGCGGCGTGCAGAGGCATCGAAGAGCGGCGAGAAGGAGGCCCACCATGACTGACACGACCCTCGACCGCGGCGGTTTCGACGTCCGGTCGTTCATCAGGGACAAGATCTTCCTGGGGATGTCGCTCGGCGAGTATTTCCGTTCGCTCCTGACTCCCGGGAACGCGGTGTTCGCCCTGATCCTGATCGTCGGCGTCCCGATCATCGTCTACCGCTTCGCGTTCGGCATCGGCGCCTCCAGCCACCTCACCCAGATGAACCCGTGGGGGATCTGGATTGGCCTCGACGTGATGAGCGGCGTCGCCCTCGCCGCTGGCGGCTTCACGGTCGCCACGGCGGTCTACGTCCTCGGCCTCAAGGAATACCATCCGATCGTCCGGCCCGCGGTGCTGACCGGATTCCTGGGTTACCTGTTCGTGGTCATCGGCCTGTGTGCCGACCTCGGACGCCCCTGGAAGCTCCCGGTGCCGATGGCCTACTCCTTCGGCACCGGATCGGTGATGTTCGAGGTCGGCTGGTGCGTCTGCCTCTACCTGATTGTCCTGGCGCTCGAGTTCAGTCCCGCCGCGTTCGAGTGGCTCGGCCTGCGGAAGGCGCGCGAGTGGGCGATTCGGATGACCCTGGCGCTCACGATCCTCGGCCTCTGTCTGTCGACGCTGCACCAGTCGTCGCTCGGTGCCCTGTTCCTGATGATGCCCCACCGGCTGCACCCGTTGTGGTACTCGGGCTTCGTGCCGATCTTCTTCTTCGTGTCCGCCATCATCGCGGGCCTGAGCATGGTCATCGTCGAGAGCGGCCTGTCGCACCGGGTGTTCAAGGACCAGGTCGACCCGAAGGATCACGGCAAGCTCGACAAGTTGACGCTCGGGCTCGCGCGTGGGGCGGCGGTGGTGCTGTTCGCCTATTTCTTCCTGAAGCTCCAGGGCCTCGTGGACAGCGGCCGCTTCGATCTGCTGCTGACGCCCTACGGCTACTGGTTCCTGTTCGAGATGCTCGGGTTCATTCTGATACCCAGCTTCCTCTATGCAATCGCCGTGCGCCGCCAGAACGCGACGCTGGCGCGCTGGGTGGCCGGCTGGACGGTGCTCGGCATCGTGGTCAACCGGCTGAACCTGTCGGTGATCGCGTTCAATTGGAACGCCCCGGAACGGTATGTGCCGGGCTTCATGGAAATCATGATCTCGGTGACGATCATCACGATCGGCATCATGACCTTCCGGTGGATCGTGAATCGGATGCCGGTGTTGCGCGAGGACCCGTCCTACCCGCAGCACTGACAGCAACAAGGGGCAGGGGTCAAGGATGAAGGATGAAGGATGAAGGATGAAGGATGAAAGCGAAAGGATGAAGCGCCATCCTCACTTCCCACTTCTCACTTCTCATTTCTCGGTTCTGGTTTGAGTTGCTCCTCGGAGGAGGCATACGTCGATGGGTCACGATCTGATTACGATTTACTGGCTCAAGGCCGTCGAATACGTCCTGGCCTTGTCCTATCTCCCGCTGTTCATGCTGTTCTGGAAGTTTGCCTCACCGCGGCAGCCGGCCACCGCGCGCGTGCCGGTCGCGGCCCTGGGGTGGGCCGATCAACTCGCTGCGTTCTTCCAGGTCCCGGCCGACTTGTTCTTCCACAAGGGCCATGCGTGGCTCCGGCTGGAAGACGCGGATACGGTGACCGTCGGTCTCGACGACTTCGCACAGAAGCTCGTGGGGCCGCTCGGCGCGCTGCGTCTGCCCGTCGTGGGCACCACGCTCGTGCAGGGTCAGCCGGCGCTGATGCTCGACGCCGGCGCGAAAGTCATTCCGATGCTGGCCCCGGTCGACGGGACGGTGCTGGCGGTGAACCCCGCCGCTCTCGCCTCCTCGGACATCGTCAACCGTTCGCCCTACGGTGACGGATGGCTGATGAAGGTCAAGACCACGAAACTCGCGGGAAACCTCAGAAGGCTGATGTCGGGCGAGGCGGCGCACGAGTGGATGGACTCGGTCTGTGAGAGCCTCGGCGCCGAGATGGCCGGGCTGGAACTCGGCAAGGTGTACCTCGATGGTGGCCAGATGGTGGACGGCGTCGCCCGCCATCTCTCCCCGGACAACTGGGATCAGATCGCGAAGCGCTTCTTCCTCACCGACCAGGGAGGGCGCCGTGCGTAGACAGACGCTCTGGCGAACGCTCGTGATGGTCGTCGGCCTGATCGCGCTGGCCGGCAGTGTGGCGGCGCAGAACCTCCCGAAGCTGCCCGCCGATATCACGCTGCCGCAGTCGGCCGACAGCCCGGGCAAGGTGACGTTCAGTCACCAGAATCATATCGGGTTCCAGGGCAGGCCGGACTGCACGACCTGCCACCCGAAGCTCGCGCCGATCCTCGGGCAGAAGGCGCAGGGTAAGCGCGGTGCGATCACGCACGACAAGATGATTAAGGGACAGGCGTGCGGCGCGTGCCACAACGGGAAGGACGCGCACAACTTCGACGATTGCTCGACGTGCCACAAGTAGAGGTCCCCGGGAGGGGGTGAAGCCATGCAAGCGCTCCTCGATACGTTGCAGAACATCGGCATCTTCCTGGCCTTCCTGGCCGCCCGCTTCGCGCTCCTGCTCGTCGTGCTGGCTGTGCTGACGGTGGTGTTCCTCGCCGGCCTGCTCGTGGTTCGGGCGGTCCAGGGCGCCCGCCGGCGGGCACTCGGGCTGACGCGCGTGGACGGTCTGCTCTGGCGGGCCGGCGTGTACTACGCACCAGGCCACGCCTGGTTGCAGTGGAGGGAGGGTTCGACGCTGCGAATCGGCCTCGACGACCTGGCGCAGCACCTGCTGTCGCAGATCACCGAGGTGATGCTGCCCCAGCAGGGCCAGATGGTCCGGGTGGGCGAGCCGGTGGCGGTCATCCGCTGCGGGCGCAGGCGCGCGACGCTTCCCGCGCCCGTCGACGGGAAAGTGGTCGCGATCAACCGTCGGCTGGTCGGCAACCCGTCGCGCCTGCACAACGATCCGTACGCCGGCGGATGGCTGTATGCCGTCGAGCCATCGGACACCGGCTACACGCGCCTGCCTTACGGCCAGGATTCGAAGAAGTGGTTCTCGACCGAGGCGATCCGCCTGTCGCAGTTCCTGGAGCACCAACTCGGCATGGCGGCGGCGGACGGTGGTGAACTCGTTGCGCCGGGACCGTCACTCCTCACCGAACAGCAGTGGGAAGAGTTGACGCAGACGTTCCTGCAGTCGCCGAAGTAAGCCGCCTGCTCGACGCCGTCGCGCGTCTTCTCCCTTCCGGGGCGCACACACCGTGCGCCCCTCCCTTTCTCGCACCTGCAGATCCTCGTGCCAGCCCAGCCCGCTCGTTGCAGTCAATCGGCATTGGCTGGCTTTGCACGCAACGCACGACGCCGCCTTGATCGGCCGCCAACGTTTGCCGATCATCTGAACGCGCGATGATCCGCGAACAAGGAGGCGACATGGCGAGAAGAGCGCTGCTCGTTGGACTCAATCGGTATCCGAACCCGGAGAACACGCTCAGGGGCTGCCTGAACGACGTGCTGCAAATGCGCGAACTGCTCCGCACGCACGGTGGTTTCGAGGACGAGCGCACCGTCCGGCTGCTGACGGACCAGCGCGCCACGACACGCGCGATCGTCGAGCGCCTCGAATGGCTGGTCGGCGGGGCACGCCCGGGCGACGTGCTCGTCTTCCACTACTCGGGCCACGGAGCGCAGGTGCGGGACCGGCACGGCGACGAACTCGACGACGGCCTGGACGAGATCATCTGCCCGTATGACCTCGACTGGGACAGTCCGTTCACCGACGACGACCTCTATGGAATCGTGAAGGACGTGCCGGCGGGCGCCCAACTGACGGTCGTACTGGACTGCTGCCACTCCGGCACCGGCCTCCGTGACGTGGCGCCCAACCCTCGGCCATTGCGCAGCCGGTGCCTGTGCCCGCCGATCGACATCGAACACCGCTCGAGGCCTGGACTTCAGGTTCGACGTTTCGGCCAGCGCGCCAGCCAGGCCAATGCGATCCTGATCGCCGGCTGCCGATCGGACCAGGTCTCGGCGGACGCCTATATCGACGGCGACTATCACGGCGCGCTGACGTACTACCTGTGCCAGGCGGCGTCCAGCGCAGCGGCCACACTCACCTATCGTGACCTTGTCGATGGCGTGCGACACAGCCTGCGCGAGAACCGGTTCGAGCAGGTGCCGCAGCTCGAAGGCCCGGGCGCTCTTCTTCGCGAACCGCTCTTCTCGGCGCCGACGCTGGCCACCGTCGGTTGAGCGGTCCTGGTCCGGGGGGGCTGGCGCGGATCAGTCGATCGCGGTCCATCGCCGCTCACGCCGTGCTCAAAGCACGTGCTGATCATCGTGATCGAGGAGGACCCGCGAAGCGCGCGATCACGCAGACGCCCACGGCTCGCGGCCGCGGCTACTTCCCGGCCAATCCCACGTCGTCCAGGACGATGACGCCCTTTGTCGTCCGGTCGAACACGAACGCGATCTTCTGGAGCGCGGCCGGATCGAAGCCGGCCGCGAACCCCGCCTCCGCGAATGTCGAAAGCGGCAGGACGAAGGTCTGGAGGATCGCTTCCGACTTGCCGTAGTTGTCGCTTTCCGTCCAGAACTTCGTGAACCGCTCGGTCAGCAGCGGCGGCATTCTCCTGAACGCGCTGAGCGGCAGCCGCGCCGTGTGCTCCGACCGGTCGGTCAACTCGACCGTCAGGTCCGCGCGCTCGGGCTTCTCATCCTTCTTCGCCTTTGGTTTCGGCGCCGGCGCCGCCGACGGGCTCTTGCCTCCCGCTTTCTTCGGAGTCGCTTGCTGCTCGGTCGCCTCGTCGGTCGGCGATTCGTCGATCTGGGCCATCGAGAAGACCAGTGCCCCGGTCGCGCCCTCCACGCCTGCCACCGGGCTGGCGTCAGCCGGCAGCGTGATGGTGTAGCGGCCCGCCTCCTTGGGGACCGGCCTGACCGCGCTCGCGTTGCGATCCCAGCCGAGATAGACCACGCTGTTCTCGAACGATCCCTTGCCGCCGCGGTACGGCAGCTTTCCTTCCTTCCACAGGGTGAGGCCGCGCTTCTCGATCGTCGCGCCGGAGAGAGAGGCCGTCGTCAGGTCAACATCCTCCTCGAAGGTGGCCACCGGCCGAAAGCTGCTGTCCTCAAACCGCGAGATGTAGATGTCCGACGGCAGCCAGGCCTTTCCCGCCCGATTGTCGCGGAAGAGCGACACGTAGTCTCCACTTCCGAGCATCGTCGCCTCGAGGAACGCCGTGATGTAGGTGCGCGCCATCCGCCGCTGCGCCGCGCCGGAGAGCAGCGGCTTCTTGTTCAGTACCCAGCCCTTCGGCCAGCCATAGTCGGAGTCGCCCCACACCGTATTGAACTGTCCATGATTCGCACGGTACGCGTAGACTGCGGCCTTGAAGTGCGGTTGTCCGTCCGTGAAGCGCACACGCGCATATTGGCGAAGGCCGGCGAAGCTGGATACGTCCGCGTCGTGGCCACCCTGCAGCGTGAGAAAGTTCACGTTCTCGAGGGGCGTCGGCTGACCGGCCGGTTTGTACTGACCGTCGCTCGGCGCAATCGCGATGATGCTCTTGATCGCGAACCCTGACGGCAATTCCACGCGCCCGTCGTCGGGGTAGTAGCGCAGCCGGTTGAACGCCCCGGCGATGGCCGCCGCTTCACCACCGCGCGAGTGGCCGATGAGCGCGATGTTCGCCATGTCCACCTTGCCGGCGAACGGGTTTTTCGGCGTCTCGTTCCATTGCTTCCACGCCTTCAGGTGCTGGAGCAGCATCCAGCCGCGGCCGTCGTTCTCGGCCTTCAATCCCCCGGCCCAGCTTCCGTTGAAGAAGTTCTCGTCCACCGAGACCACGATGAAGCCGTGCGTCGCGAGGTGCCGTCCAAGGTAGCCATAGCCAGGATCCGAGAACTCCTCCATCCCGTGATTCCCGTGCACGACGAGCACGAGCGGGAATGGGCCGGGCCCGTCGGGATACCACACGCGGCCGTTCAGTGGAAAGTGATCGAGATCGAAGCCCCAGTACCAGCGGCGGAGCCACGCTCGCCAGCCGGGCGTCTCCTTCACGAACGGCGTTGCGTCCACGCTCGCGGTCTTGAACGCGACGCGGTACCCGTAGTCCGCGCGGCGCCGATCGGCGCCACTGCCGTACGTCAACGTCAGGGTTTTGAACGAACCGGCCTTCGAGGGATCCGGGGCCTGGAGTTGGCTGACGACCGTGGGGTCGTCCGGCACCTTGGTCAGGTGGTCTGCCGTTCCGCGACTGGCGAACCAGTAGATGACGAACACGTTCGCCGCCAGGCCAAGCGCCAGCGACACGCCCACCAGGATCTTCTTCCCGAGTGGGGCGCCATCGAAACCTCTCACGACGAGCACGGCAATCGCGCCGCCGAAGAACGCTTCGATCACGCCAAGCACGCTCACGATGATGGCCGCCGGCATCGTCGACGCGATCGTGCCGACGACCAGGAACAATGCCGCGATCGCGCCGACGCCAACCCATCGAACAAAGCGAGGCAACAGGCCCGCGACCTTCACGGCGACGACGACGCCGAGGCCAACGAATCCCGCTATCGTCAGGGCGATGAGTGGCCCCGCCAGCAGATCCAGGAAGCGACCGACACCGGGCTTCCAGCCGAGACCGAGAATGAGAACGGGAAGGAGGGCGGTGACGACGAGTGCGAGTGCGGCACCAGTCCGAACGGGTCCGTCTGGCTGCATCGCCGCCCATGCGTGGGGGAACCACGCACGGATGCGGTTCCATCGGGTTTCGGTTGGGGGTGCGGCCTGGAGAGGTTCCTCTTCGAAGTCCGGCTCCATGGTCTTCACTTTCCGGTTCGGGCTTTGGTGTGCGTGTACCCCCGGCGCGTGCGGGCGACGAGGTCACGGTTCTTCACGCGGACGCGCAGGCTGTGGAACTGTCCGTCCGCCGCGTGCGTCGGCATGTAGCCGAGAGTGTACTGATGATTCAACTCGAACGCGATTCTTTCTGTCGCGGCACTGAGTTCGGCGCCCGAGTGGATGATCTCGGTGTAGCCGCCGGTCTGGCCGGTGATGTCGCTGAGCGCCTGGGGCGAGAAGCGGCTGGCGATCGCTGGTCCCGAGGGCGCGTCGAGCGCGATGCCGTACACGAACGCATCCGATCCGTTGAGCCGGCGAAGCGCGTCCTGCAGCTTCGCGTCGCTGGCGGTATCCTCCCCATCGGAGATGACCACCAGGCCGCATCGCTGGTTGTGTCGCTTGTCGAACATCGGTACCGCGCGAATCAGCGCGTCATAGATGGCCGTGCCGCCAAATGGCGTCACCGCATCGAGGCGGCCGGCCAGGCCGCGAGGCGGGCTCGTCCACGGCGCCGTCATCCGCGGCGCGTGGTTGAAGACCTCGAGGAACGCTTCGTCGCCGCCCTCGAGCAGGTCCAGCACGAAGCGGTCGATGGCCCGTCGCGCCTCGACGATTCGCTCGCCGAACATGCTGTCGCTGATGTCCACCGCGATGCCGAGACTGACCGGCACGCGGTCGGCGGTGAACTGGGTGACCCGCTGTTCGACGCCGTCCTCGAGGACCTGGAAATCGTCGCGGGCAAGTCCCGGCACGAGGCGGCCGTCGCGGTCCTTGACCGTCACGGTGACGACGACGAGTTCGACGCCGCCAATGTACGTCTGTGCGGGCCCACGCTCGGTGAGGGCCAGCACGAGCGCGAGCGTCGCCACGACGCGCCACCTGAGGGAACGGAACACGTCACCAGTGTAATCCCACCGGGCCCTCTGCCATGCCCGTGTCGGTCTCCTGGACCGCGGACTTGCCGTTGCCGTCGGGCTTCAGGCTCACCCGTTCACGTCGTGAGGCCAGCCCCGGCTGCTCCGGGCGCCACAGCCGCCTGGACGGCGTCGGCCCGCTGCTTCACGCCTGCCGCCTGGCTCGATCGGCGCAAGTAAGCACAACCGGTCGCGAGGGGTCTTGGCTGAAACTTCCTGGGGGCGGCTGTCGTAATCCATTGACAGCGGCGGGACCCTTCCTGCGGCGCAACCGAGCCGAGCCAACCTCGCGACCGCCCAGCGTGTTCCCGCCGCGCTCCTCAACGAGCCTGGCGCCCTGGCGCCTTCCACCGCTCCGCGCGACCGCGTATCCTGCGGCCGCCCTCCGGAATTCCGATATGAGCAGGTGCGCGGCAATCTGGCTGAGCTTTGCAGTCGTACTCCTCCACAACCTCGACGAGCATCTCACGATGGGCGGCTCCCTCGCCGCGCACCGGAGCGATTTGCCCTCGGTCCTGGCGTGGATGACCGGAGAACGGGCGGAAGATGACTTCCTCCAACACGGAGGGCGTCGAGCGGAGCACACGTGGGCGGAGGTTGCCGAGTTCAGCGGCGTCTCGGTGCGGCGAGCAGGACCATTGTCTGGCGGGTATGCCCTATCGACACTCGGCTTCAGGCGCGAGCGCTCGTGCCGCTCTCCGTCAATCTGTATGGGTTCGTGTGAGTCGGCGACGTCCTCCAAGAGGTAGCACAGTCGCCGTCTCGCCTCGGTCACCGTGACCGTCGTCATAGGGATTCCCCAGGCAGGTGCGTCACAACGGCTCTCCATGTATGTGAACAGATAGTGCCTGGAGCGCTCTTCGAAAAACACTGACCCCAGACGCCGGCTCCCTATGTGCTACCTAAATGCGAATGGCCGGTAACCGCGCTCGGCTACCGGCCATTTCGCTGAGTATTCTGGTCGGGGCGACTGGATTCGAACCAGCGACCCCCTGAACCCCATTCAGGTGCGCTACCAAGCTGCGCTACGCCCCGACCTCGCCGACTATTCTACCCTACACTTGGTTCGCTGTCGTGCCCCGGTTTGGCCCGGGCGCGTCGGCGTCCTCGCGCCGGGGGCGTGTCCGACACGCCGTCGATCAGTGGCAGCGTCGCATCCGGTGCGGCGGTCGGCCGTGCGGCCGACGCGGGCGGCCACGTCGGCGGCGGAGTGCTCAAATCGGCACGCCGCACGGGCGGGACGCCCGTGCCACTCAGTTCAGCCGGGCCACCCGCGGACTCCGCACCGTCGGTGGCACCCGCTGCCTCTGCGGGACGCGAGAGGACGTCGAGCAACGACCGCAACTCGCCCTTGACCTTGCTGATCCGTCCGCGGACCTCGTCGCTCGTCGTCAACTCGAACACTGGATCGGGTTCCGGCGCGGGTTCACCTTCCAGCCTGCGTCGCGCACCGGCGAGCGTCAGCCCTTCGGTGAACACCAACTGCTTGATGCGCAGGATCTGCTCGATGTCGGAACGCCGGTAGACGCGGAACCCACCCGGCTTCGCCGAGACGCCGAGCCCCGGAAACTCTTTCTCCCAGGACTTCAGGACGTACGGCGGAATCTGGGCGATCTCGCACACCTCCGACGCCTTGAACGCGGCCCGATCGGGGATCTCAACTGTTGGTTCCACCACAATTCGACGGCCGAGTATAGCACTGAGACCTTGCACTCAGCGGGGGCCGCGCTCGCCCCTGGTCAAGCCTCGCGCTCACCCCTGCGCTCCCGCCGGCAGCGCACCTGGATGCGGACCGGCGTGCCGATGAATCCAAATGTGTCGCGCAGGCGGTTCACGAGGAATCGTGAGTACGAAAAATGAAACGTCGCCGCCACGTTGGTGAAGAACACGAACGTCGGCGGCGCGACGCTCACCTGGGCCGCGTAGAGAATGCGGACCGACCTCGCTCCCGAGCACACCGGAGGATTCGACGCCGTCACCTTCTCGACAAACCGATTCAGCTCGCCGGTGCTCACCCGCTTCTTGCGCGCGTCAGCCACGCGGTCGATCGTCTCGAGCAGGCGCGACGTCCGATCGCCGGTCAACGCCGAGATGTGCAGCACCGGCGCGAACTCGAGAAACTTGAGACGCCGCTTCAACTCGCTGTCGAACGTCCTGACGACGTCGGGGCCGTCCCCCGTCATCAGGTCCCACTTGTTGGCGGCGACGATGATGCCGCAGCCCGCGCGCTCCGCCTCGCCGGCAATGGCGCCGTCCTGCTCGGTCGGACCTTCGGTGGCATCGAGGACGACAACGGCAACGTCGGCCGCCTCGACGGCTCGACGCGCGATGATCACGCTCAGCGACTCCAGCGGGCCGGATCGCGACACGCGACCCGGCCGCCGAATTCCCGCCGTATCCACGATGCGGAACTCGCGGCGATGCCAGCGAAGAAGCGTGTCGACCGCGTCCCGCGTCGTGCCCGGAATGGCGCTGACGAGCACGCGCTCCTCGCGCAACAACCGATTGACCAGCGACGACTTCCCCACGTTCGGCCGACCGATGATGGCCACACCGATCTCGGGGCGGGCCGGCTCCTCGGCGCCGTTTTCGCCATTCGGCTCCGACTGATCCGTGATTCCAGCCTGCGCTGGTTTGCCCAACGCTGCGCCCGGCAGGCGCTGGACCACCTCATCCAACAAATCACCGACGCCCAGCCCGTGCTCGGCCGCGACTTCCACGACCGGCTCGAAACCGAACTGGAAGAGCTCCATCGCGCCGTCGCGTGCCCGACGGTCATCCATCTTGTTGACGGCCATGATGACCGGCGCACCGCGCTCGTGCAGCGCCTTGGCGATGTCGTTGTCGCCCGGCGTGCGCCCGAACCGGCCGTCGACGACGAAGATCAGGAGGTCGGCCTTCGTAATCGCCGCACGTCCGCCCTCCTCGACGAGCGCGTGCAGCGGATCCTCACTGTCCCCAAACAGTCCGCCCGTATCGGTCAGATCGAATCCGACGCCACGCCAGACGACCGGCTGCGTGATGACGTCCCGCGTGGTGCCCGGCACGGGTGTCACGATGGCGCGCCGCGACGACGTGATCCGGTTGAATAGCGTGGACTTGCCGACATTTGGCCGGCCGACGAGAACGACAGAGGGAGAGCGTTTGTGCACTATATGGCCTCGAAAACCGCGCCTCGGGCGCCCGGCCGACGCCCGTTCGCGGGTCCGGTCCGGGCTTGACAGCGTAAGTGTCTCTACCTATAGTAGTTAGCAGCTTCGATTGGAGCGCATCAGCATGATCAAAGTCGACATCGTGAACGAAGTCTCGAAAGCCGCTGACATCACGAAGGTGAAGGCCGAGCTGGCGGTGGACGCAGTCTTCGACGCGATGCGCGTGTCGATGCAACGTGGAGACCGGATCGAACTCCGCGGATTCGGCGTCTTCCAGGTCAAGCCGCGCAAGCGCGGGATCGGACGCAATCCGCGCACCGGCAAGGAAGTGCGCATCCCGCCCGGCCGAACCATCAGGTTCAAGCCCGGCAAGGATTTGCAGAACATCAGCTGAACGTCCCTTGGCCTCAACTCCTGACGACTTCCCCAGCTCCCCGCGCGACGACCGCGACGATCGTCCTCGTCACTCATTCGAGGCCGACATCCCGCCATCACCTGATGTGTCGGCGGCCGCGAACCGGTTCGACCTCGGCCCGGATGTTCCGCCCCCGTTCAGATTGAGCCACTCCAGTGTACCGCGAATCCCCCTGGACGTGGAGAGCCGCCACGACATGCCCGACGTCTTCGTGCGCCGGCTCTACCCGCGCGACCGCCTCTGGGTGCACATCGGGTTGTTCCTGCTGACGCTGGGAACGACCACGCTGGTCGGTGCCGGACACTATGCCTCGTTCCTCGCCGACTTCCGAGCGGTGACGGTGCCGGGTGACTGGACGCTGCTCCTCCGAGGCTTCTGGTACAGCGTGACGATCCTCGCGATTCTCGGCGCCCACGAATTCGGCCACTACTTCGCGTGCCGGTACTACCGGGTCAACGCGTCGCTGCCGTTCTTCCTGCCCGTCCCGCCGCCGTTACTGACGGGCACACTTGGCGCGTTCATCCGGATTCGTCAGCCCATCCCGTCCAAGCGGATGTTGTTCGACATCGGGATCGCGGGTCCGCTGGCCGGCTTCGTGGTGGCCGTGCCGGCGTTGTTCATCGGACTGGCGATGTCGCACGTCGCCGCGCTGCCGAAGGACCAGACGGGCATGCTCTCGCTCGGGGAGCCGCTGCTCTTCAAGGCCGCCACGTGGATGCTCTTCGGGTCTGTGGCGGACGGCTACTCACTCAACATGCACCCGGTCGCGTTTGCCTCGTGGTTCGGCCTGCTCGCCACGGCGCTGAACCTCTTCCCCATCGGCCAGCTCGATGGAGGGCATATCGCGTACGCGGTGCTCGGCCGTCGCTCCACGCAGCTCACGCTCGCCGCCGTCGGCGTGGCGATCGTCCTGACGTTCATCTCGTGGAGCTGGCTGGTGTGGACGATCCTGATGATCGTGATGCTGTTCATCCTCGGACCGAAGCACCCGCCGACCATCGACGAGCACGTGCCGCTCGACCGCACGCGGCTGATCCTGGCGCTCGTGGCCCTCGCCGTGTTCGTGGTCACCTTCATGTCCGCGCCCATCCAGCCGCTCGACCTGCTGCAGAAGTAGACCCCCTCACAGCACGGTCATCGGATCGACGTCGATCGCGACCCGCCTCCGCAATTCCGGTTGGACCTCGAGTGCCTTGCGCACGGCCTCGCGCATCGTCGCGCGTCGCACACCCTTGATGAAGAACTGCGCACGATGCTCGCCCCGCAGCTTCACGAACGGCGCCGGCGCCGGACCGAGGACGAGGAATCCTGCACGCCCCCCCGCCTGGCGCAGCCCGCCCACAATCGTCTCCGCATCCTCCATCGCGGCCGCGAGGCTGCGGCCTCGCACGATGCCACTCGTCAGTGCGACGAACGGCGGGTACTGCATCGCCCGCCGGAATATCAGCTCCTCGTCGAAGAACGCGCGGTAGTCCTGACGGCGCGCGTGCCGAATGCTGTAGTGACCCGGGTACAGCGTCTGGATGATCGCTTCCCCCGGCTCCTCGCCGCGGCCCGCCCGGCCCACGACCTGCGTCAGCAACTGGAACGTCCGTTCCGCCGCGCGAAAATCGGCCAGTCCCAGGCCGACGTCGGCCGACACCACGCCGACGAGCGTGACGCGGGGAAAGTCGTGCCCCTTCGCGATCATCTGCGTGCCGACCAGGACGTCGATCTCGGCACGGCCGAACCGCGAGAGCAGCGCGGCCGCCGCGCCGCGCCGCCGGATGGTGTCGCGGTCCAGACGCTCGACCCGGGCCGAGGGAAACGCCGCCAGGATCTCGCGCTCGACACGCTCGGTCCCGAATCCCGCCTGATCGAGGTACGGCGCCGCACACTGTGGACAGGTCTTCGGCACGACGGTCGAGTAGTTGCAGTAGTGGCATCGTGCCCGCCGCGTGTCGCGCGGGCCGCTGTGCACGGTGAGCGACACGCTGCAGTTCGGGCAATCGATGGTCGCGGCGCATTGGCGACAGAACACCGCGGTCGCGTAGCCGCGCCGGTTCAACAGGACGAGGACCTGCTCCTTGCGCGAGAGCCGCGCGGCGATGCCCTCCAGCAGCGGCTGGCTCAACACGACGTCCGGCCCGCGCTCGGCGAACTCGTCGCGCATGTTGACGATCGTCACGTGCGCCAACGGCCGGTCCAGCACCCGTCTGGTCATCGTCACCATTTCGTAGCGGCCGGTGGTCGCGTTCTGGTAGCTCTCGATCGAGGGCGTGGCCGAGCCGAGGACGACGAGCGCGTCCTCGCGCTTGCCGCGCATCACGGCGACATCGCGTCCGTGATACCGAGGCGTGTCCTCTTGTTTGTAGGACCCGTCGTGCTCCTCGTCCACGATGATCAGGCCGACCGACCTCAACGGCGCGAACACCGCCGACCGCGTGCCAACGACGACGTCCACCTCACCGCGGCGGATCCGCTGCCACTGGTCGTAGCGCTCGCCATCGGACAGGCCGCTGTGCTGGATCGCCACGTGGTCGCCGAACGCCGCCCGGAACACGCCGGCGAGGGCGGGCGTGAGGCCGATCTCCGGCACGAGGATGAGCGCCGATCGACCGGCGGCACGAACGGCCGCGGTCAGCCGCAGGTAGAGTTCCGTCTTGCCGCTGCCCGTGACGCCGTGCAGCAGCGCCGTAGCGAAGGAACCGCCCGCCAGGAGGCATTGGAGGCGCTCGAGCGCGGTGGTCTGCTCGGGGGTCAGTTCTCGGGCCGCAGGATCGCCCGCAGAGCCGTTCTCCGGGAGGAAGGTCGCCGCTTCGAAGGGATCTCGATCCACCTGGTCGCGGCGGAGCGACACGAGGCCGCGCGACGCCAGTCGCTGGACGACGTCCGTCGAGAGGCCACGCTCGCGAAGCGCGGACAGCGGCAGCCCTTCCGGAACGCCCGCGAGAACGGCAAGCGCCTCGCGCTGCTTCGGCCCGACGCTGGCGACCGTGTCCTTGCGCGAGGTCGGTTCCAGCAATTCGAGTCCGGCTGCGGTCACAGCCGCCACGCGGATTGTCTTGAACGCATCGGCCTGCCCGGTCAGCACGTCTTCGATCTCGACGAGGCCCTCTTCCTGAAGAGCCCGAACGAGCGCCCTGGCCGGAACGATGCGCCCGCGGCGGCTGCCGTCGAGGTGCTCGAGGCGATAGGCCACGGATCTGACCGGCACCCAGGAGGCGCCGGTGAGGAGACCGAGCGCCGAATCGCGCAAGGTCCGGCGTCCTCCCGCGCCGAGCGCCGCCAGGCGGGCCTCACCTGCTGCGGTGATTCGCGCGCGCCACTCGCTCTCGACCCAGGCGAACGGCGGCATCGCCGCGCCGAGCGCATCACCCGGGCCGCAGGCGTAGTAGTCCGCCACCCATCGTGCGAGGCCGACCACGGTCTGCGGCAGAAACGGTTCGGGATCGAGGATATCCAGCAGATCGCGGATCGCCACCTGGCCGCCGTCCGACGGACCTGGAACCGGCGGCTTTGCGTCCACGACGATCCCGGTGACCCGTCGGTTCCCGAGAGGCACGAGGACACGGGCGCCGACCTCCGGCGCCTCGAGCCCCTCCGGGACGCGATAGGTCAGGAGATCCAGGGACGGAACGGGCACCGCGACGGAAACCAGAGGCATCGGCGATCAGTGTACGGCGAAATCGTCGGGCCCGATCAGGCGTCTTCGTCGGTCAGGATCGCACGCGCCTTCTTCAAGTCGTCCCAGGCGTCGCGCTTCCGGTCGGGGCTGCGCAGCAGAAATGCGGGATGGAACGTGGGAATCAGTTGGGCCTGGCCGTACTTGAAGACACGGCCGCGCAGGCGCGAAATCGGCTCCTGCGTCTTGAGCAGCGCCTGCGCAGCGAACGTGCCGAGCGCGACGATGACCTTCGGTCGGATCGACTCGACCTGGCGGAACAGGAACGGTTCGCACGTCGCCACCTCGTCCGGCTCCGGATTGCGGTTCTCGGGCGGACGGCACTTGATCACGTTGGCAATGTAGACATCGTCCCGCTTCAGGCCGATCGCTTCGATCATCTTCGTCAGCAACTGCCCCGCGCGGCCGACGAACGGAATGCCCTGGATGTCTTCATCGCGGCCCGGCGCCTCGCCGACGAACATCAGACCGGCATCGGGATTGCCGACGCCGAACACGATCTGGCGACGGCCGAGCCCGTGCAGTTTGCAGCGGGTGCAGTCGCCGATCTCGGAGCGGAGGGAGGACAGAGAGGCGGAGGCGGGTGCTGGGGGTGCCAGGGGTGCTGGGGGTGCTGAAGGTGCCGGTGCTGGAGGTGCCGGAGGTGCTGGGGGTGCTGAAGGTGCCGGTGCTGGAGGTGCTGAAGGTGCTACGGGTGCTGAAGGTGCTGAAGGTGCTGAAGGTGCGATCGTCTCCGATGTGTGGCGCCACTTGGGGTCGCGGCTCAGGCCGCCCACGCCGAGCTCTTTCAGAAAGGTCAGGTGCTCGATCAATTGCTCACGTGGGTCCACCGGTCCACCTATCTGGCTGCGAGGAGTTCTTCGATGCGGTCGATGACGGCTTGCGCGATGCCAGCCTTCGACTGCAGCGCAATGTCGCGTTCGTCGGTGGCGCTCACGAGCGTGACGGCGTTCCGGTCCACGTCGAACCCGGCGTCGGAACGCGAGACGTCGTTGGCCACGATCAGATCCACCTGCTTCCGAAGTCGCTTGCTCCGTGCGCGCTCGACGACGTCGCTGGTCTCGGCAGCGAAGCCGACGAGCACCGCGCGCGGCAACTGCCCCGCGGCGCGCCTGGTGCCGAGCGCCGCGAGGATGTCCGGCGTGCGGGTGAGCCTCAGCACCAGTTCATCCGCGTCCTTCGTGATCTTCTCCGCCGCCCTTTGCGGCGCGTAGTCGGCCACCGCCGCAGCCATGATGATCACGTCGGCCTCAGCGGCCCGCGCCATGATCGCGTCCCGCATTTCGGCCGCGCGACGTACTCTGACCACGGCAACCGCGTCGGGCGGATCGATGCTCGTCGGCCCGGCCACGAGAGTGACCGTCGCCCCCCGCCTGGCAGCCTCGGCGGCCAGGGCGAATCCCATCCGACCGCTCGATCGATTCCCCACGAACCGAACCGGGTCGATGTCCTCGAACGTCGGGCCGGCCGTGACCACCACGTGGCGGCCTGCCAGCGACTGTCTCGGCCGCAAAAGCGTGTCCGCCGCGGCCACGATGTCGGCTGGTTCGGCCAGGCGGCCCTTCCCCGTCCAGCCACAGGCGAGGAAGCCTTCGCCGGGCGCCACGACGTGGACGCCCCGTTCGGTCAGCACCTGCAGGTTGCGCTGGACGGCCACGTGTTCCCACATGTTCGTGTTCATCGCGGGCGCGATCATGACCGGCGCGCGCGTCGCGAGGTACAACGTGCTGAGGAAGTCGTCCGCGACGCCAGCGGCGAACTTCCCGATGATGTTCGCCGTCGCTGGCGCCACGATCAGCAGCTCGATCGACGACGCCAGCGCGATGTGCTCGATGTCGGCGTTCGCGCCGGGATCGAACTGGCCGGTGATTACCCGATGCCGCGTGATCGCCTCGAAGGTCAGGGGGCCGACAAACTCGGTGGCCGCCTGCGTCATCACCACGACGACGTCGTGATCGGCCTTTTGCAGGCCGCGCGCAACCTCGACGGCCTTGTAGGCGCCGATGCCTCCCGTCACGCCAAGAGCAACCAGTGCCATGATTCCCCTCGATTGGGGCCAGCCCCAATTCCCTCTACGCGGAGAAGCCGGCGAGGATTCGCCGCGCAGCCGGCGTCATCACCTCGAGCCGCGACCGTTCCGCGAGCACGATCGCGCGCAGCCGGCCGGCGCACGCCTCGATCTCGTCGTTGACGACCACGTAGTCGTACTCCACGAACACCTGGACTTCGCGACGCGCGGTCGCCAGTCTCCGGACGATGGCGTCCTCGGGGTCGCGCCCCCGCCCACGCAGGCGTTGCTCGAGCACGTCGAACGACGGCGGCAGCAGGAAGATCCCGACCGACGGCAGGCCGCGTGCCCTCACCTTCTCCGCTCCCTGGACGTCGATCACCAGCACGAGATCCGAGCCGTCCTCGAGGCAGCGTTCGGTGTCCTCCGCTGCGGTCCCGTAGAAGTGCCCGAACACCTCGGCCCACTCGAGGAATCCGCCGGCGTCGCGCATCGCCACGAACCGTTCCGCGGTGACGAAGTGGTAGTCGACGCCGTCAACCTCGCCCGGGCGGATCGAGCGCGACGTGTACGATCGCGAGATCGCCACTCCCGGCGTGATCTCGATCATGCGGCGCACGACGGTCGTCTTGCCGGCGCCGGAGGGCGCGGACACGATGAACAGACGGCCGCGTCCGCTACTCGACATTCTGCACCTGCTCGCGCATCTTCTCGAGTTCGGCCTTCGCGTCGACAATCAGCTCGGTGACGCCAAGTCCGTCGGCCTTCGAACCGATCGTATTGACCTCGCGGTTCATCTCCTGCAGGAGGAAATCGAACTTTCGCCCGCATGGCTCCGCGCTTTCCGTCAGCGCGGTCCAGTGCGCCAGGTGGGCGCGGAATCGCACCACCTCCTCGCTGATGTCCGATCGGGCAGCGGTCCTCACAATCTCCTGTGCGATGGCCGCGGGATCGACCGGCAGATCGCGGCTCAACTCCTTGACGCGCTCGGCGAGTCTGGCCTCGACGTCGCTCTGTCCCTGCGCGGCCGCGGCTGCGATCCGCTCGATCAGGTCCGCCAGGGTCTCCCGCCGGCCATCGAGATCGGCACGCAGGTGTCCACCCTCCCGCGTCCGCATCGTGTTCAGCTCGGCAGCTGTCTCCTCGACCGCCGCCTCCACCAGGCTGACCACGTCGGCGCCGGCCGCCCGTTCGTCGGCCGCCCGCTCCTTGAAGACGAGCGCCTGCGGAACGCGGATGAGATCACCCGGGGTCAGTTGGCCACTGACCAGGCCCTGCTGGCGGGCGCGCTCCAGCGCATCGGACAGCCGGTGGACGAATTCCTCGTTCAATTCGACCTCGGGCGCCGGCGGCTCCCGCAACTGCAGCGAGATGCTCAGCTCCACCCGGCCGCGCGCGACGTGCCGCTGGACGATCGCCCGGAGCCGGGATTCGATCGGCGCCAGGCTCTGCGGCAGGCGCAGCTGGACATCGACGTATCGATGGTTGACCGCGCGGATCGTGACACCGACCGTCGCCCGTTCGTCCTCTCGGGTCAACGACGCAAAACCAGTCATGCTGCGAAGCATAGGTATATCCAGGAATCTGCCGGCGAGCGTCCGCGCGGCCGGGCCTACTCGTTGAGCTGTGCGACGGGCACGGCGAGGGCACGGCGCCCGGCCACGATCTGCATCGCGTACAGTTTCGCGTATGCGCCGCCCGGACGTGCCAGCAACTCCTCGTGGCGTCCCATCTCGACCACCCGGCCGCGTTCGAGGACGATGATGTGTTTCGCGCGCCGCACGGTTGACAGCCGATGCGCAATCACGATGGCGGTACGGTTGGCCATGAGGTTGGCCAGCGCCTCCTGCACCAGGTGTTCGGACTCGGCATCGAGCGAGGACGTGGCCTCGTCGAGGATCAGGATCGGCGAGTTCTTGAGCAGCGCACGGGCAATCGCCAGGCGCTGCCGCTGCCCGCCCGACAGCCGCTGGCCCCGCTCGCCGATGAAGGTCTTGTATCCGTTCCGCAACCCGACGATGAAGTCGTGCGCGTGTGCCGACCGCGCCGCCGCCTCTATCGCCTTCGGGCTGGCGTCTGGCGATCCGTACGCGATGTTACCCGAGATGGTGTCGTCGAAGAGCACCGTCTCCTGGGTGACGATGCCAATCTGGGCTCGAAGCGACGCGAGCGTCACGTCCCGAATATCGACGCCGTCGATTAGGATGGCCCCGGCTGTGACGTCGTAGAACCGGGGCAGCAGGTTGACGAGCGTCGTTTTGCCCGCGCCGCTCCGGCCGACGATCGCCACCATCTCGCCCGCCGGCACCTCGAGCGACACGCCTCGCAGGATTTTGCGGCCGTGGTCGTCCTCGTAGCCGAAGCCGACGTTGTCGAACGTGATTCCGCGTGACAGGCGCCGCAGTGGCACGGCTCCCGGCCGCTCGACGACCTCGGAGTGCTGGTCCAGGATCTCGAAGATCCGCTCCGACGCCGCCATCGTCTGCTGGAGGTTCGCGTTCACGCGGCTCAGCTTCTTCGCCGGGCCGTACATCAGGAACAACGCGGCGATGAACGACGTGAACTCGCCCGCCGTGAGCTGCCCGTTCGCGATTTCCTTCGCGCCGTACCACAGCGCCCCCGCCATGCCGATGCCGCCCAGGAACTCCATGACGGGGGGCAACACCGACAGGGCAGCCGTGACCTTCATGTTGGCCCGGAACAGTCGATCCGCGGCGCGCGCAAAACGGCCGGCCTCATGGGCCTCGGTCCCGAAGGCCTTCACGATCCGGTGGCCGGTGAACGCCTCTGCGCTCACGTGGGACAGGTTCTCGAGTTCCTCCTGACTCCGCCGCGTCGTCTTGCGAAGGCGCTGCCCGAGGCGGACGAGCGGATAGACGACCAGCGGCGCGCCCGTCAGGAACACGAGCGCGAGCCGCGCGTCGATCGAGAACAGGAGGACGAGGTAGCCGACGAGCGCCAGCGACTCGCGCAGCAGGTCTCCGATCGTCTCGGACACCGCCTGCTGGACCTGCCCGACGTCGTTGGTGATCCGCGACATCAACTGCCCGGAGGTCCGTCGCGCGAAGAAGGCGGCCGACTGGTTCAGGATGTGGCGGTAGAGCGCGTTGCGCACGTCCATCACGACGCGCTGCCCCACATCGGCCATGAGGTAGGACGAGAAGTAGCCGCCGACGCCCTTCAGGAGGTTCGCGCCGATGACCGCCGCCGCGACCATGCCGAGGCCGGCACCGCTCGCCAGGACCTTGTCGAAGACGTCCTTGATCATGTACGCCAGGCCGGCGGAGCCGATCGCGTACAGGACCATCCAGAAGAACGCCGCCATCAAGCGGCCGCGATAGGGGGCGGAGAAGCGGAAGAGTCGAAGGAGCGAGTTCAATCGCGGAACCGGAACCTGAGAAGCACCCAGAGCGCGACCACGCCGTCGCGCCAGGTGATTTTCTTGCCCTGGTCATAGCCGCGGCCGTCGTACGTGATCGGGATCTCGTAGACCCGGTAGCCGCGCTTGAAGATCTTCGCCGTCATCTCGGGCTCGATGCCGAATCCGTTCGACTTCAGATTCAGCCCGTGCGCGATCTCCGACCGCATGACCTTGTAGCAGGTCTCCATGTCGGTCAGCATCGTGTTGTAGAGCACATTCGTGACGAACGTCATCAGCAGGTTCCCCAGGTAGTGCGAGAACATGAACACTCGATGACGCCCGAGGAACCGCGACCCGTAGACGACGTCTGCGCGTCCCTGGCAGATCAGCTCGATGAGTTGCGGATACTCTTCGGGCGAGTACTCCAGGTCCGCATCCTGAATCACCACCAGGTCGCCCTTGACCTCGCTGAACCCGCGCCGGAGCGCCGCGCCCTTGCCCTGGTTGCGTTCCTGGAAGATCAACTCGAACCCGAGCTCGCGGCGCAGCGTCGTGAGGATGTCACGTGTCCCGTCCTTCGACCCGTCGTCCACGACGATGAGCTGGACCCGGACCGGGACGGCGAGCACGCGGCGCACGATCTCCTCGATCGTCTCTCGCTCGTTGTAGACCGGCATCACGACCGACAACAGCGGGTCCACCAGGATGCCGCGAAAGGTTGCCGAGGGCCGCGGACTTACCGTGGGTCCTGGAACTTCAGAGGGTGCGAGTGTCGCCATTGCCATGCCGTCTCGATGATGACCGAAAGATCGCCGAACCTCGGCGACCAGCCAAGTTCCTTCTGAATCCGCGCGCTCGACGCGTACAGCACTGCCGGGTCGCCGGCTCGCCGCGCCACCAGCGTGTGCGGCACCGGCTGACCCGTGACGTGCTCGACCGTCGTCAGCACTTCCTTCACCGAGTAGGGCCGGCCGTTCCCCAGGTTGTAGACAGTCGACCGCGGGGCCCGCTCGAGCGCCCCGAGCGCCAGCACGTGAGCCTGCGCGAGATCCGTCACGTGGATATAGTCGCGCAGACAGGTGCCATCGGGCGTCGGGTAGTCGTCGCCGAACACCTGGAGCGGTGCGCCGCCTGCCACCGCGTCGAGCGCCAGCGGAATCAGGTGGCGCTCCGGGTGGTGATCCTCTCCCAACTCCCCGTCCGGATCGGCGCCTGCCGCGTTGAAATAGCGCAGGCACACCGAGTGGATTCCGTAGGCCCGCTCGAAGTGCGGGAGGGCCCGCTCGATCGTCAGCTTCGTCTCGCCGTACGCGTTGATGGGGCGCGTCGGATGCAATTCCGTGATCGGCACCGTCTCCGGCTCGCCGAACACCGCCGCCGTGGACGAGAAGATGAAGGTCGGCACGTGCTCCTCGGCCATCGCGCGCAGGACCGAGAGCGTGCCCTCCACGTTGTTCCGGTAGTAGCCCGAGGGGTCAC
This sequence comes from Vicinamibacterales bacterium, assembly GCA_036504215.1. Classification (NCBI taxonomy): domain Bacteria; kingdom Pseudomonadati; phylum Acidobacteriota; class Vicinamibacteria; order Vicinamibacterales; species Vicinamibacterales bacterium. The sequence goes on from DASXVO010000005.1 coordinate 92,184, forward strand.
GCACCGACTCGCCGACCGCGGCCCAGGCCGCGAAGTGCATCACGGCGCCGATGCGATGCTCGGCGATCACCGAGCGCAGCAGCCCCACGTCGTGCGTGTCGCCAACCACCAGCGGGGCGCCGAGGGCGGCCGCGCGATGTCCCTCGGACAGATTGTCGTAGATCACCACGCGACGGCCGTGCGCCCGCAGGACCTTGGCCGCGTGACTGCCGATGTAGCCCGCTCCCCCGGTGACGAGGACGGCGCCCACCTCAGCGTCCGACTGCAAAGTACGTGAACCCATCCGCTTTCATCTGCTCGCGATTGTAGATGTTCCGGCCGTCGAAGACCACCGGCGTCCGCATGAGCTTCCGCATCTTCGCAAAATCCGGCTCCCGGAACTCGTTCCATTCGGTCACGAGCGCCAGCGCATCGGCACCGACCAGCGCGTCGTAGCTCTTGTCCACGAACGTGACGCGGCTGCCGAAGATGGATTTCGCGATCTTCATCGCCTCCGGGTCGTACGCCCTCACCTTCGCCCCGGCTTCGAGGAGTTTCTCGACGATCGTAATCGCGGGCGCCTCGCGCATGTCGTCAGTCTTGGGCTTGAACGACAGCCCCCAGAGCGCGATGGTCTTGCCGTCGATCGAGCCGAAGTGCTTCTGCATCTTCACGACCAGCAGGGCTTTCTGCTGGCGGTTCACCCGTTCGACCGCGTCGAGGATCTCGAAGCGGTACTCCTTGTCGGCCGAGAACTTCAGAATGGCCTGCACGTCCTTGGGGAAGCAACTGCCACCATACCCGACGCCCGGGAAGAGGAACGCCGGCCCAATCCGCCGATCCGATCCCACGGCCCGCCGCACCTGTTCGATGTCCGCCCCGTACAACTCACAGACGCGCGCCACCTCGTTCATGAACGAGATCTTCGTGGCGAGCATGGCGTTCGCCGCGTACTTGCACAACTCCGCGCTGGCGCAGTCCATCACCATGATCGGTGCCCCCGTCCGCGTGAACGGGGCGTAGAGCTCGGTCATCATCTGGGTCGCTCGCGGATCCTCGGCGCCGATGACGACGCGGTCCGGTTTCATGAAGTCATCGACGGCAGCGCCCTGCTTCAGGAATTCCGGGTTGCTGACCACCGAGAACGGATGGGTGGTTTCGCGCCTGATGATCTCGCGCACGCGCTCGGAGGTCCCCACGGGCACCGTGCTCTTGTCCACGATGACCTTGTAGCCATTCATCGCCCGCGCGATGTCGCGCGCCACGCCAAGCACGTGCTGGAGGTCGGCCGACCCGTCCTCACCCTGAGGCGTTCCGACCGCGATGAAGATGATGCTCGACGCCCGGACGGCCGTCGCGACCTGACTGGTGAACTTCAGACGGCCCTCGGCCCGGTTGCGACGGACCAACTCCTCCAGGCCCGGCTCGAAGATCGGGATCTTGCCCCGCCGCAGGACCCGCAGCTTGGCCTCATCCTTGTCGACGCAGGTGACGTCGTTGCCGTTCTCGGCAAAACACGCGCCCGCCACCAAGCCGACATATCCCGTACCGATCACTGCGAGCTTCATCCGACCCCCAAAAGCCGCGACGTTAACACATCGGCAGAAACGTGTCAAGATACTGATGGACAAGCACTTAACACTTGCGCTTGACCCCGCGTCGCGGTAGCGTTCGGACCGTGCGCATCCTGCTCGACTACCGGCCCGCGCTCCGCCAGCGCTCGGGTGTCGGTGAGTACGTCCATCAACTCGCCCGGAGTCTTGCCATCCAACGCGTCGACCGCTCCACCGAGCGCCGCGCCGGTGATCGCCGCGCCTCCACCAATTTCGACGACGTCGAGGTCTTCACGAGCTCGTGGAGGGACCGGCCGTCTCGTGGCGCCGTGGCTGACCTCGAACCAGCCACCGTCGTTGACCGGCGGTTTCCCGTCCAACTGCTGAACTTCGCCTGGCACCGCCTCCTCTGGCCGCCGGTCGAATGGCTGACCGGCCGCAGTTACGACGTCGTTCACTCGCCTCATCCGCTGCTGCTCCCCAGCCGGCGTGCCGCGCGCGTGGTCACGATTCACGACCTCGATTTCCTGAGAAACTTCGATCGAACCACCGCCGAGATTCGCCGCGATTACCCGGGACTGGTGGCCAGGCATGCGCATCTGGCCGACGGCATCGTGGTCGTCTCCCACCACGTGGCCCGGCTGGTCACCGAACACTTGGGCGTGCCGGCCGAGCGCATCAGCGTGTGCCCGAACGGCGGACCGCGCTGGGCATCAGAAGGCGACCCGGTGCCGCCCGGCAACGCGGGAGGACGCTACCTGCTGTTTGTCGGCACCCTGGAGCCGCGCAAGAACGTGAGTGGCCTTCTCGCGGCCTACGCGCAGTTGTGCGCCGACCACCCGGATACGCCCCCCCTGGTGCTGGCCGGTGGACGGACGCCGGCGGCCCAGGAGTGGCTGGACGCGATCGCCCGGCCGCCGCTGGCCGGCCGCGTCGAATACCGCGGGTACGTCGAGGATCGCGCCCGCCGTGCGGTGTATGCTGGCGCGCGGATGCTCGTGCTGCCCTCGTTCGACGAAGGATTCGGTCTGACGGTTGTCGAGGCGATGTCGCTCGGCGTTCCGGTCGTCGCTTCCAATCGCGGAGCGATCCCGGAGGTGGCCGGCGGCGCGGCGCTGCTCGTCGATCCGGACGACCACCTCGGGCTGGCTCACGCCATGGACAGGGTGCTCCACGAGCCCGGGTTGGCGCCACGGCTGGGTGAGGACGGCCTGCAGCGGGCGCGAGCCTTTTCGTGGACCCAGACGGCCGCCTTGACCCGCACCGCCTACGAACGGGCCATCGAGGCGCGGAACCGGCGGATCCATCCGGCCAACGACGAAGTCTGACAGCCGGAACGAACCCGTCATACCCAGATAACCGCATGCGTATCGGCATCGACGCGAGGGAACTGTGCGGCCGGCCAACGGGTGTGGGCCGATACCTGTCGCAATTGCTGACGGCCTGGGGCACCCTGCCGGAGGCCGCCCCGCACACGTATGTCCTCTACACGCCGACCGGTGAACCCCGCAGCGGCGCGCTCGCGCGCCTGGCGGACTCGCCGCTCGATGTCACGGTGCGGAATGTGAAAGGCGGCAGCGGAACCTGGTGGGAACAGGTGCGGCTGACGGCCGCGGTGTGGAGAGAGCGGCCGGACGTCTTCTTTGCACCTGCCTACACCGGACCGCTCCTGGTTCCGATGCCGCTCGTGCTGACGCTGCACGACCTGTCGTTCCTCGCGCACCCGGAGTGGTTTCCACTCCGGATGCGATTGAGGCGACGACTCGTCACAACCCTATCCGCGCGCCGGGCGCGGTGCATCCTGACCGTCTCGCAGTTCTCGCGGGACGAAATCGTGCAGTGGCTCGGCATCGCGGCCGAGCGCGTCCGGGTTCTGCCGCACGGATTGCCAGAACCGCGGAAGGGTGGTATCCAGGCACACCCGCGGTCGTCGTCGGCCGCAGGACCTCATGATCCGCTGGTGCTGTACGTCGGGTCGATCTTCAATCGCCGGCACGTGCCGGTCCTGATCCAGGCCGTGGCACGGGTTGCGGCGCACCATCCCGATCTTCGCCTCGAGATCGTTGGCGACAATCGCACGTTCCCGTTCGAGGATCTGCAGTCGATTGCCTCCGAGGCGGGCGCGTCCGGACGCACCACCCTGCGCGACTACGTCTCGGACGAGGTCCTGACCGACCTGTACGAGCGGGCCGGCGTGTTCGCGTTCCTGTCGGACTACGAGGGCTTCGGCCTGACGCCGCTCGAGGCCCTGGTGCGCGGCGTGCCGATTCTCGTCGGCGACACCCCTGTCGCGCGCGAGGTCTACGGCGACGCCGCCCGCTATGTCACGACGACGGATGTCGCGGCGACGGCGTCTGCGCTGGAGGCGCTGCTCTTCGACGCCACCAGTCGGGCGGCCGCACTGGCCCGCGCACCCGGCGTCCTCGAGCGGTATTCCTGGGAGCGCACGGCCCGTCACACGTTGCAGGCCCTGGTGGAGTCGGCCCGATGACGGACCTGGCCATCATCGTTGTCAGTTACAACGCGAAGGCCGACCTGCTCCGGATGCTCGAATCGCTCCTGGCGCCTCCGCCCCAGGTCACGCACGAGGTCGTGGTCGTGGACAACGGGTCGGCCGACGGCAGCCTCGCGGCTGTCCGCGAGCAGTGGCCGCGGGTGACCGCCATCGATGCCGGCGGCAACCTCGGGTTCTCGCGGGCCAACAACATCGGGATTCGCGCCACGCGTAGCGAGTTCATCCTCCTGTTGAACAGCGACACCCTTGTCGCGCCCGGCGTCATCGATCGGTTGGTCGCCGTCCTGCGGGGGCTGCCCGACACGGCCATTGTCGGGCCCAGGCTGGTCGATGCGGCAGGAGTGCCGGAAATCTCGTTCGGCCGGATGATGAGCCCGTGGAACGAACTCCGCCAGAAGACACTCGGTCGGCTCTACGATGCCGGCGTCGGGTTCGTTCGACGCTTTGTCGCGCGGCAGGTGCGGACCGCCCATGTCGTGGACTGGGTGAGCGGAGCATGCCTGCTGGTCCGGCGGCAGGACGCCGAGGCGGTGGGCCTGCTCGACGAGCGGTTCTTTCTCTACACGGAGGACATCGATTTCTGCGCTTCGGTGCGGCAGACGGGCCGCCGGGTGCGCTTCACCCCGGAGGCTGAAATCCGGCATCTCCGCGGGCGGTCCCGGGCGCACGCACCCGGACCGGCGGAGATTGCGTATCGGCGGAGCCACCTCGCCTTCTACGCGAAGCACCATCCTCGCTGGTATCCGATGCTGCGCGTCTACCTCCGGGCGAAGGGGGCGCTGCCGCCTCAAATCGGACCCGGCGAAGCGGGACAGTAGTCACTCCGGCGGCTGTCCGCTATCATGACGCTGTGCGAATTGCCATCGACGTCCGGAAGTATCACGATTTCGGGATCGGGACCTACATCCGGAACCTCGTTCGCTATCTCGCGTTCATCGACCACGACACGGAGTACGTCCTGCTCTGCCGCAGACAGGATCGAGACCGCGTCGGCCTGGTTGGCCCGAACTTCCGTGCCGTGGTGGAGGATTCCGGGCCCTACTCGATCGCCGAGCAGGTTCACGTTCCGATTGCGCTGCGTCGCGAACGGATCGACCTCTTCCACGCGCCTCACTACGTGTTGCCCCCGCTGGTGCATTGCCGCTCGGTTGTCACGATCCACGACTGCATCCACCTGATGTTTCCGGAGTACCTGCCGGGACGGCTCGCACACGCTTACGCGCGAGGCCAATTGTGGATGGCCGCCCATCGCTCGGATCGCATCCTGACGGTCTCGGAGACGTCCAAGCTCGATATTCTCCGTCGCTTTCGTGTGCCGGCCGACAAGGTGACGGTGGTCTACAACGCCATCGACGAGCGGCTCGCCGTCCCGCCGGTCGAGGAGGATGTCGAGCGGGTCAAGGCGCGCTACCAGCTCAACGATCCGTTCGCGCTCTACGTCGGCAACATCAAACCGCACAAGAACCTCGAGCGGCTCATCCACGCATTCCACGAACTGCGGAAGGACGCGGCCTTCGAGTCGCTCAAACTGGTGATCATCGGCGACGAGATCTCGAGGTATCAGGGTCTGCGCCGGGCCGTCCACCGGCTGAAGCTCCACAAGCACGTCCGCTTTCTGGGATTCGTGCCGCTCGAGACGCTGGCCGTTCTCTATCGCCTCGCCCGCGTGTTCGTGTTTCCTTCGCTTTACGAGGGCTTTGGTCTGCCACCGCTCGAGGCGATGTACTTCGGAACGCCAGTCGTCACGTCCAACATCTCGTCTCTGCCGGAGGTGGTGGGCGACGCGGCCATCCTCGTCGATCCGTACGACCCGGCGTCGATTGCCGACGGGATGCGCCAGGCGCTTCAGGACGAGCAGCTGCGCGCCGAACTCCGCGTCCGCGGTATGGCTCGGGCACGAGAGTTCTCATGGGCGCAGTCGGTTCGGCGAATCAGGGACGTGTACGGCGAGGTGATGGAGCAGGTCCACCCGATATGAGCCACCCGGGGGAACTGCGCGTCGCGCTCGTTCACGACTGGCTGACCGGCATGAGGGGCGGCGAGAAAGTCCTCGAGGTGCTGTGCGAGTTGTACCCGCAGGCGTCGCTGTTCACGCTCGTCCACGTGCGCGGGTCGGTCTCGTGGACCATCGAGCGGCTTCATCCGAAGGCATCCATCCTGTCGCGTCTGCCTGCGGTCGGCCGTTTCTATCGGCATCTCCTCCCGGTCTTCCCGACGGCAATCGAGCAGATCGATCTCGACGAGTTCGACCTGGTCATCAGCACCAGCCACTGCGCGGCGAAGTCGGTGGTCCGGCCCGGGCGGGCGCGCCACATTTGTTACTGCCACACGCCGATGCGGTACGTCTGGGACCAGCGGGATGCCTATTTCGGGCCGCAGCGGCTCGGGCCCGTGCGAAGCGCCGCACTGCGGCCCGTGCTCGCCTGGCTGGCGCGTTGGGACGCCGCGACGGCACGCCGCGTGGACCGCTATGTCGCGAATTCACAGCACGTTGCGCGGAGGATCGCGCGATACTATAATCGTCGGGCAATCGTGATATATCCACCGGTGGACACCGACTTCTTCTGCCCGGACGGCACCCAGACCACAGCGACCGCACTCGTGGTGTCGGCGCTCGTCCCGTACAAGCGGGTGGATGTGGCAATCGCCGCGTGCGAGCGGGCCGGTGTGCCGTTGAGGATCGTCGGCCACGGGCCGGAGTTGTCGCGTCTCCGCCAGCAGGCGGGACCCGGGGTGGAGTTTCTCGGTGCCTGCCGCGATGAGGAGATCCGGGCGCGGTATCGCGAAGCCGGCGTGGTGCTGCTCCCCGGCGAAGAGGACTTTGGCCTGGTTCCCGTGGAAGCGCAGGCCTGCGGCCGGCCGGTCGTGGCCCTTGGCCGCGGCGGAGCGATGGAGACGGTGGTGAACCAGGCGACCGGCATCCTCGTGGACGATGGGTCCGTGGATGCGTTCGCCGACGGGATCAGGCGCGCGCTCGACACGTCGTTCGATTCGGTGGCCATCCGGAGGCACGCCGAGGCGTTCGCCCGTCCGCGGTTCGCGGCCGAGATGCGCACCGCCATCAACCAGATGCTCGACGCCCCTCAGCATGAGGTGTCATGGTAAAACGGTACAATCGCCTCCTGGCGGCGTTCTACGTCGTCTCCGACGCGGCGCTGGCCTGCCTGGCGTTCGTTCTGGCGTATGCGATCCGGTTCGAGAGCGGCCTGCTGCCGGTCTTCAAGGGGTTCCCGCCCTTCCGGCAGTATGTGAACCTGCTGCCGCTCGTGGCAGCCGCGGTCGCCTTCGCGTACTACCTGCAGGGTCTCTACCGGCTGCGCCGTGGGCGCTCGCGGGTGGATGACTTCTTTGCCGTTTTTGTCGGCAGCATCCTGTCGGTGGTCTTCGGCGTCGCCCTCACCCTGTATTTCCAGGCGTACTACGTCAGCGACGCGCTGAAACTGCGGGGCGCGCTCGAAGTGTCGCAGATCGTGTGGGCGTTGTTCCTCGTCCTGAACACCTCGCTGACCTTCGGGTCCCGCGAACTGGTGCGTCAGGCGCTCGAACGGCGGTGGCGCGCGGGCATCGGCCTGAAGAGGGTCCTGATCGCGGGCGCCGGCGAGCTCGGGCGCCTTCTGGCCGACCGCATCCTCGAGCACCGGGAACTCGGCTTCCAGATTGTCGGGTTCATCGACGATCGCGCGGGCGGCGATCATCTGGGCTACCGGGGCCTGCCGCTGCTCGGCACCCTGGCCGAGGCCGGGGAACTGGTCGTACGAGAGCGGATCGATCACCTCTATGTCGCCCTCCCGCTCGACGAGCACGGGAAGGTCGTGCAGGTCATCGAGGACGCCGGCCGCGAAGGCGTGGACATCAAGGTCGTGCCGGACCTCCTGCAGTTCATCGCGCTGCGCACGCGCCTGGAGGAACTCGACGGCGTCCCGATCATCAACATCAACGACGTGCCGCTTCAGGGACTCAACAGCGTCCTGAAGCGGAGCGTGGACATCGCCTTGTCGGCACTGGCGCTCTTCGTGCTGGCCGCGCCGCTCGGTTTCATCGCGTTCGTCATCCGGCTGACGTCGACCGGGCCGGTATTCTACCGGCAGATCCGAATGGGGTTGGACGGACGGGCGTTCACCGTGTTCAAGTTCCGCTCGATGTACCTGGACGCGGAAAAGGAGACGGGGCCGGTCTGGGCGAGCGAAGACGATCCACGCTGCACACCGCTTGGGCGCATCCTCCGGAGGTTCGATCTCGATGAACTGCCGCAGATCTGGAACGTGCTGAAGGGCGACATGTCGCTCGTCGGCCCCAGGCCGGAACGGCCGTACTTCGTCGAGCAGTTCAAGCAGCAGTACCCCCAGTACATGCTGCGGCACAAGGTTCGGTCGGGCATCACCGGGTGGGCGCAGGTCAACGGCTGGCGCGGCAACACCTCGCTCGAGAAGCGCATCGAGTACGACCTCTACTACATCGGAAACTGGTCGTTGCGCCTCGATCTCAAGATCATGTGGCTCACCCTGGTGAAAGGCCTCTTCAAGCACGCCTACTGAGAGACTCCATGAGCAAACCACGCGTGGTCATCACGGGTGCGGCCGGCTTCATCGGCTCGCACCTCGCCGAAAGCCTGCTCGACCTGGGCTACTCGATCGTGGGCATCGACAACCTGCTCACCGGTGACATCGCCAACGTGGCGCACCTGGCGAACCGGGACTTCCTGTTCATCAAGCACGACGTCACGAACTACATCTACATCGACGGCCCGGTTGACGTGGTCCTGCACTGGGCGAGCCCGGCGAGTCCAATCGACTACCTCGAACTTCCGATCCCCACGCTGAAGGTCGGCGCGCTGGGCACGCACAAGGCACTCGGCCTCGCGAAGGCGAAGAACGCCCGCTTCGTCCTGGCCTCCACCTCGGAGGTGTACGGCGACCCGCTCGAGCATCCGCAGCGCGAAACGTACTGGGGCAACGTCAACCCGATCGGCCCGCGCGGCGTCTACGACGAGGCCAAGCGGTTCGCCGAGGCGATGACGGTTGCCTACCACCGCTACCACGGGGTGGATGCCAAGATCGTCCGCATCTTCAACACGTTTGGGCCCCGGATGCGCGTGAACGACGGGCGCGCCGTTCCCACGTTCATCTCGCAGGCACTCCGCGGCGAGGACATCACGATCTTCGGCGACGGCCGGCAGACGCGCAGCCTCACCTACATCACCGACCTCGTGGACGGCGTCATCCGCCTGATGACGTCCGACCTGAACGAACCGGTCAACATCGGCAACCCGCGCGAGATGACGGTCGAGGAGATCGCGCGGCTGATCATCCAGTTGACCGGGTCCACGAGCCGGCTCGTCAACCGTCCGTTGCCCACCGATGATCCGAAGGTGCGACAGCCAGACGTCACGAAGGCGCGAACGCTGCTGGGCTGGGAACCGAAAGTGTCGGCCGAAGTGGGGCTGGCGCAGACAATCGAGTACTTCCGGAAGAAACTCGGCCTGGCGGGCAGCTGATCCTCAACGTCCGAACGCCGGGCGGAGAACGCGGAACGCCCCACGGAGGACGTCCGTCCGTTCCTCGCTCAGGATGTCCCTGACGATGAGGACCTCTCGTTGATGATCCGGGACGCGTGGGCGATGTAGTGGAACCCGGAGATCAGGGTGATGCCGCACGACGTCCAGATGCCGGCGTCCACCAGCACCGAAGGCCGCCCCAGGTAGTTGAACCACATCACCACCACACACGACACCAGGTAGACCGCCGTGGCCGCCTTCCCGTAGAGCGACGGACGGAACGTCCTCGGCCCCATCACGATCGTCACGATGGCCACCGTCAGCACGATCACGACATCGCGGCTGATGATCAGAATCGTGAGCCACAGGGGGAATCGATTCACCAGGTCCGTCCCGGGCACGGTCAACACGATGAAGGTGGTGACGAGCAGCAACTTGTCCGCCATCGGGTCGAGGAAGGCGCCGAGACTCGTCTTCTGACCGGTTCGTCGGGCGATGAGGCCGTCCAGCCCGTCGGTGATCCCGGCGACGCCGAACACGACGAGTGCCCAGCCTGGCCGGCCATACACCACGAGAATGACGAACGCCGGAATCAACAGCATTCGCAGGAGCGTGAGCTGGTTGGCCAGCGTCAGTCTCGTCATCGTGAGAGTACCTCGAGGCGTCCGACCACATCGATCGCCTCCGCGCCGGTCACCAGCCGGGCGGGACGGAAATTGCCGCCGTCGACGAGCGGCATCACGTCGGCGGCCACCGCCATGTTGGCAGCAGGATAACCCAGGTGGCCAACGGGGATGTCACCAATTCGCGACGGCGCCGCCTGCCACTGGCGCGACAGCCCTGGCCGTCTGACGGCGATCAGGGTCAGGACCCGATTCACGACCTGCGCAAGGTCCAGACGACGCACGAGGCCACGCGGCGCGAACGTGTGATTGGGATACGGCTCCATCACGCCGGCGCGGACGACTGTCATGATCCAGGCGGCGGCCCAGTGGCCCCGAACGTCCGTCACGACCGTCATCTCGTGCCGCGTGGCGGTCTGGATCAGCGCCGAGAGCCGCACACCGATGAGTGCGGCCAGCTCGCCGCGTGTCACCTGCGCAGCGCCGGGTATCGCGCGGTACTCCTCGGGCAGCCGCCCCTGGTCGGCGCGCGCACGCGCCCGGCTCGCTCTCGCCGCCAGTTCGTCACTCGGATCCACTGCCTGGGCCTTCGAGTAGGCGTCCGCCGCCGCGGAGAAGTCACCCGACTCTTCCAGCAGTTCAGCCATCTGGGTGAGCGACCGGGCATCGGACGGATCGAGCGCCGCCGCTCTGCGCAGATGGCCGAGCGCCGCGTCCCTCTTCCCGAGCCTCCGCTCGACCGCGGCCAGTTCCCTGTAGAGAAACGCACTATCCGGCGAACTCTCGATGGCACGCTGGTAGGCATCGAGCGCCTGCTCGTTGCGCCCGGCCTCGGCGGCCTGGCGCGCGATCGTCAGGGATTCCTGCTGGCTCCGGAACGCCAGCACGTCGAGACGCCGCCGGACGTCCGGAAGCGCCGGGTCGGCGGCGAGCGCGGCCTGGAACGACTTGATCGCCTCATCGCCCTTCCCGTCGGCCATCAGCGCGTCGCCACGGCCGACGAGCGCCGGCACGTAGGACGGCGCCCGACGCAACACCCGGGCGAACCGGCCGACCGCGTCACCGTAGTCCCGATCGGCCAGGCTGGAGTACGCGAGTCCGGTCTCGGCGGGATAGAACGACGGATCGGTCTTCAAGGCCGCGTTGAACTCGCGGCGCGCGCCACGGATGTCGCCCGCCTGCAGGAACTGCCAGCCACGCTGCTGCCGGAGCGTCAACTCGCCTCGCGCCAGTTCCGGCGGCGATGCCGGGAACACGAAGTCCGGATACCGTGGCGACGTCACGACGGGCGCCGGCGCCAGCTTCGGGGCACAAGCCCAGGCCGCCGCCAGCAGACAGGCGACAGCCGGCGTCGTCCACCGGCGAACTCTCGCACTAGGCATCCGAGGCCTCCCCCCGTCCCCGGAGCCTGCCCCACAGCCGCCTGGGGACATCCGCCTCGATCGCGACGAGGCCGTCGTGCTCGACGTGCTCCCTGACGCGCCCGAAGCGATAGATCTGCGCGAGCATCTGTCTGTCATCGTCCTGGCGCGGATCGAGTGTCACCGTGATGCGGCGGGCATCGAGCGCGAGCCGGACGGTGAGCGTGTCGACGAGTTCACCGCGGCCAAGGCCAGTGTGGGCCGAGATGCACATCGCGTCGGGATCGCGGCGCAGCAGGCGATCGCGCTCAGCCTCCTCGATGAGGTCGCACTTGTTGTAGACATCGATCGTCCGCACCTCACCGGCTCCGACCTCCTCGATCGTGCGCCGCACGGCCGCCATGCGGTGCTCCATGCCCGGCGACGCGGCGTCGATGACGTGCAGCAGCAGGTCGGCGGACACCACCTCCTCGAGCGTCGCGCGAAACGCCGCAACGAGCGTGTGTGGCAGACGGTCGATGAAACCCACCGTGTCCGACACGAGCAGCTCGCGCTGGTCGGCCAGCCGGACGCGGCGCACCAGCGGATCGAGCGTGACGAACAGCGCGTCTGATGCCGCGGCCCGTTCCCCGGCGAGCAGGTTGAACAGCGTGGTCTTGCCGGCATTGGTGTAGCCGACGAGCGCCACGGTTGGCACCGACGCCTTGTGGCGCCGTTCCCGAAGCTGCATGCGACGGCGCCGCACTTCTTCGAGTTGCCCGTTCACGTGTGTGATGCGCTGGCGGATCTTCCGGCGATCCGCCTCCAGCTTGGTCTCGCCTGGTCCGCGCGTGCCGATGCCGCCGCCGAGGCGCGACAACCAGTCGCTGCCACCGACCAGCCGGGGCATCAGGTACTTCAGTTGCGCCAGCTCGACCTGCAGTTTCCCCTCCCTGGTACGTGCGCGGCCCGCGAAGATATCGAGGATCAACTGCGTGCGATCGATCACCTTCTGGCTTAGCCGGGACTCAATCTGGCGCGCCTGCGCGGGCGACAGTTCGTTGTCGAACACGACGACATCCACGTCGGTTTCATCGCAGGCGATCGCCAGCGACGCCAGTTTCCCGCTGCCGAGGAACGTGCCGGCGTCGGGGCGCACCCGTTCCTGCAGGACCCGGAGCACGATCTCTCCGCCGGCCGTCGTCGCCAGCCCGGCCAACTCCTCGAGCGAACGCTCCGCGTCGGTCCGCCGGATCGGCCCGGTGATCAGTCCGACCAGGGCCACGCGCTCGGCGGGCGGTCGTGAGCGTCGTTGCTGAGATGTGGGTGATTGACTCACAACACGTCCAGGATCAGGCTGAAGGCGATGGCCCCCGATCGCACCAGGCGCGGCGTGTCGGTCCGCGCATCCACGATCGTCGACGGCAGGCCGCCGGGCGTCGGGCCGGCGTCCAGGAGCCCGTCCACATCGGCTCCGAGGGCCACCGCGACGTCGTCGGGAGACGCCGCCGGCTCGTCACCCGATCGATTCGCGCTCGTGGACGTGATCGGCCGGCCGACCGCGGCGGCCAGGCCGCGCGCCACCGCATGGTCGGGAACCCTCACGGCCACCGTTCGGGCCTCACCATACACCGCCGCCGCCAAGCCGGGTGACGCGTCGATGACGAGGGTCAGGGGGCCGGGCCAGAATCTGGCTGCCAGGCGCCGGGCGGCCCGCGGCAGACCGGCGATGCATCGTTCGATCTGCTCCGCGTCGGCAGCGATCACCGGCAGCGCCCGGGTCGCGTCGCGCCCTTTCACCGCGAAGAGGCGCGCCACCGCCGCTTCGCTCCATGGGTCCGCGGCCAACCCATACAGCGTGTCGGTTGGAAAGGCCACCAGGCCCTCGCGGCGCACGACGTCGGCCGCGCGCCGCAGGACCGCCGGGTCGGGATTCACGGGATCCAGCCGCCAACGCTCCACGGTGTCCACTCTATCATCAACCCGCCGGTTCTCCAGTAAGATGAGCATCAACGACGATGAGCCACCTGCCACAGTTGCTGTTGCTTCTGATTGTCATCATCGCCTCCGCCAAGCTGGCGGCGGCGGCCAGCACCAGGCTCGGCCAGCCCGCCGTATTCGGGGAGATCTTCGTTGGCCTCGTGCTCGGCCCGACCGTGCTGAACATGCTGACCTGGCCCGTGTTCGCGATCGCCGTGCCTGGCGGCGGCCACGGAACGGACCTGAAGCCGTTCCTCGGCGATCTGTCGGAACTCGGCGTCATCCTGTTGATGTTCGTGGCGGGCTTGGAAACCGACGTGGCCGAGATGCGCCGCGTGGGACGCATCGCGTTCTGGACGGCGGCCGGAGGCGTCGTCCTGCCGCTGGCCGGCGGTGCGGCTGTGGCATCCGCATTCGGTCTCCCGTTCTTCTGGGAAGGCCTCTTCATCGGAACAATCCTGACCGCCACGAGCGTGAGCATCTCCGCACAGACCCTCATGGAACTGGGTGCCCTCCGGTCCCGCGAGGGGGCGACGATACTTGGCGCGGCGGTCATCGACGACGTGATGGGAATCATCCTGCTCTCGCTGGTGGTCGCGTTCGCGCGGTCTGTCGGCTCGATCGACTACCTCACGCTCACCTTCATCGTGGCCCGCATGGCCGCCTTCTTCGTGCTGGCGTTCGTCGCGGCCCGCCTGCTACCGTCGGTCGGGCGCTGGGCGGAGCGACTGGGCGTCAGCCAGGGGCTGCTCGCTGCGGTGCTCGCGATCACGTTCGGCTACGCCTGGGCCGCGGAATACGTGGGCGGCGTCGCCGCGATCACCGGCGCCTACCTGGCAGGCGTGGGGTTCGGCCAGACGTCGTTCAAGTCCAGGATCGACGCCGGCATTCACCCTCTGACCTACTCGATGCTCGTGCCCGTCTTCTTTGTCGGCATCGGCCTGCAGGCGAACGGCCGCGAACTGGGCGGGCACGTGCTCTTCACCCTTGCGATCGTATTGGTGGCCATCGTGGCCAAGGCGGTGGGCTGTGGCGGGGCGGCGCGGATGCTGGGCTTCACCGGCAGAGAGTCGGTCCGGGTCGGCGCGGGAATGATCTCCCGAGGCGAAGTGGGCCTCATCATCGCCAGCTACGGCCTGGTCCACGGCATCATCGGCCACGATGTCTTCTCGGCCTCGGTCATCATGGTGCTCGCCACCACGATGGTGACGCCGCCGCTCCTCCGCGCCACCTTCCCGCGCGGCATCCGCCCGGACACCGGCTTCGTCGAAGAATCGATCGCGGGCCCGCCCGAGCCGGGCGCATGACCACCAGACATCAGAAGCGGATCCGGACGTCCTGTCCATCCTCCACGTAGATGCTGTCGATGAACCGAATGAGGTGGGGACGCGTCTGCATCACCAGCGAGCTGGTCCGGACGCCGTCGCCGAAGAACCGGACGCCCTTCATCATCGTGCCGTCGGTCACGCCCGTGGCGGCGAAGATGATGCTCTCGCCACACGCCATGTCGCGCGACCGATAGACCCGCTTCACGTCGCTGATTCCCATCTCGTGGCAGCGGCGCTCGTCTTCAGGTTTGCGGATCACGAGGCGACCCAGGATCTCGCCGTTCAGACAACGCATCGCGGCCGCCGTCAGCACGCCTTCCGGCGCGCCGCCGATGCCCATCACCGCGTGGACGCCGCTCCCGACCACGGCGGCGGCGATCCCGGCCGACAGGTCGCCATCCGTGATCAGGCGGATCCGGGCGCCGGCCCGACGTATGTCGTCGATCAGCTTCTCGTGGCGGGGCCGGTCCATCACGACGATGACCAGATCGTCCACCCCGCGGTCGAGGCACTTCGCGATCGCCGCGAGATTGTCGGCGACGGGTGCGTCCAGATCGACGGCATCCTTCGACCGCGGGCCGACGATCAGCTTCTCCATGAAGAGGTCGGGCGCGTGCAGCAGGCCGCCGGGGCCCGACGCGGCGAGTACCGAGATCGCGCCCGGCATCCCCAACGCGCACAGGTTCGTGCCTTCGAGCGGGTCAACCGCGATATCGACCGACGGGTAATGGCGGTGCTCGCCGGGATTGAGGTGGGCCTGGCCGACACGCTCGCCGATGTAGAGCATCGGCGCCTCGTCGCGCTCGCCCTCGCCGATGACAACGGTGCCGTCGATCGACAGCTGGTCCATGTCGAGACGCATCGACTCGACCGCGACGCGGTCGGCTTTCGGACGATCCCCCTGTCCCATCGTCTGCGCACAGGCAATGGCGGCGCGTTCGACGACACGGAGAAATTCCAGCGACAGATCGGAGTCCACATGACCTCCCGGCTGCGACGCGCGGCTAGCAGGCCGCTCGCGCGCAGCCGGCCTGAGCCGAGAACGGAGAACGGGTCGTTCGGCATCCGGCTACTGACCGGTGTCCGAGACGGCGTCGAACGGCGGCAACGCGCACCGCGCCGGCCGATCGGTTCGATAGCCGAGCAGGTAGTCGGCCTGCATCAGCTTGTGAATCTCGCGCGTGCCCTCGTAGATCACGGCACCCTTGCAGTTGCGGTAGAACCGCCCGACCGGGTACTCGTCGGAGTAGCCGTTGGCGCCGTGGACCTGCACGGCGTCGCCCGCCGCGCGCTCCGAGGCCACCGTGGCGAACCACTTCGCCAGGCTCGTCTCGCGCGTGTTGCGGCGCCCGCGATTCTTCAGCCAGCCCGCGCGCAGCCAGAGCAGCCGGGCCGCCTGGTAGTCGGACTCCATCTGCGCGATCATCTCCTTGACCAGTTGGTGCTGGCCAATCTCCACACCAAACGTCGTCCGCTCCTTCGCGTACTTCACCGACGCATCGCGACAGGCGCGCACGAGACCCGTGGCGCCAGCGGCCACCGTGTACCGGCCCTGGTCAAGAGCGAACATGGCGACCTTGAACCCGTCGCCCGGACGGCCCACGACGTTCTCCTCGGGGACCTCGACATCGTCCATCTTGAAGAAGCCGGTGTTTCCCGCGAGGATTCCCCACTTCTCCTTCAACGTCCCGCTCGAGAACCCCGTGAACCCGCGTTCGAGGATGAAGGCGCTGATACCCGACGGGTCGCGGCGCTTCTTCTTCTCGAGATCCGACCAGGCGAACACCAGAAAGTTGTCCGCAACGTCCGCGAGCGAAATCCACATCTTCTCGCCCGAGAGGATGTACCGATCCCCCTTCCTGACGGCGACCGTCTGGATGCCGCGCGCGTCACTCCCGGCCGACGGCTCGGTCAGGCCGAACGTGGCGATCTTCTTCCCCTGCGCCTGGGGCACGAGATAGCGGCGCTTCTGGTCGTCGGTCCCCCACGACAGCAGCGTGAGACTGTTCAGGCCCACGTGGACCGAGAGGATGACGCGCAGCGACGTGTCGACGTACTCCAGCTCTTCGCTGGCCAGCCCCAGGCTGATGTAATCCGTGCCGCTGCCGCCGTCTTCCGCAGGGATCGAGACGCCGAGCAGGCCGAGATCGGCCATCTGCGACAAGATGAGGGGGTCGAAGCGATGCTGACGGTCGAGGTCGCGGATGCGCGGCGCCACCTCGCGGGCACCCCATTCGCGCACCGACCGTTCCAGCAGGAGGTGATCCTCGTTGAGGTCGAAATCCATCGTGTCCTCGCCGCCGGCCCGCAGGCCGGCGCTACAAACGCCGCACCGTCACCTTCGTGCCACGCGTGAGCCCGAGCATCCCGGCCGCACTCGCGCTGTTGGCGGCAATCTCCAGACGGTCCGAACTCCCGAACAGGCCGCACACCTCAGCGGGGGCGATCTCCGCGTACGTCGTCACCAGGCGCGCGACGAGGTGGTCGCCCGCCTGGACCTCCAGCTTCTCGCCGGCCCGACCGAGCCGGTCGAACATGCGCCGGTCGATGTTCGTGATCGCGTTGCCGAACCGGTCGATACGCAGGACTTCCCCGCACACCCGATCGTCGCTCAGATCTGCATCGGGAATGTCGAGGCGCACGAAGTCGGTGAGGCTGCGCCCGAGCGCGCGCAGGTCCGTCCCTTTTGCGAGCCATGCCGCCGCAGGCGCAAACCGATCACGCCCCTCGAACGTGTGACTGACCGTCGGTCTCGCGAAGCGCCGCTCGGTCAGCTCCACGACCCGCCGCGGCGATGATTCCTTGAACACCGCGGACAGGACGCCGTTGTCCGGCGCGACGAACCGGTAGTCGCCGGCCTCAGCCGCGATCGGTCGCCGGCTGGATCCGACTCCAGGATCGACGACGATGAGGAAGACCGTGCCCGCGGGGAAGTACTTGTAGGAGGCCGCGAGTTCGAGCGCCGCCGTCGTCACATCGTGAGGGGGCACCTCGTGCGAGATGTCGACGAGCGTGGCGTCCGGGCAGATGCTGAGCACGACGCCCTTCATGGTGCCCGCGTAGTGGTCGCGAACGCCGAAATCGGTCAGCAGGGCGACAATGGGACGCATCGGCGTGTCCGCGCTAAGTCTTCGACAGGTACTCAGGTTTCCGGAAGAGGATCTCCCGAACGTTCGTGTGCAACAGGAAGGAATCCGACACCCTCAGCCGGTCGAACAGCCTGATGATGTCCCGGTTCTGCAGCACCGGCTGCCGCATGCGCGGCGTCGAGTACGGCCGGTGGCGCAGATTGCAGTCGTCGGCCACGATGAACTTCGTGAACCGGGCCTCGGTTGGGTGCGCGGTCGCGAAGAAACCGAAGAGCGCCCCGTTCGGCGCGAGCACCCGCATCAACTGTTCCGCCACGGCCAGTGCCGCCCTGTGATCGAGGAAGTCGAAGAGATCCCAGCAGAGCACCCCGTCGATGCTCTGGTCCTCCTGCGGAAACCGCGACTTGAGGAAGTCCGGAAACTCTCCAACGCGCTGGTCGCGCTGGAATCGATCGTAGTCGGCGAACACGTCTTCGATGTAGATCTTGCACCCGAGCTGCTCGCCAAAGAACTCGATGTTCGAGCCCACCACGGGGCCGAGGTCGAGCAGCCGCGGCGCGGGACGCGAACGCAGGTAGGCGATGAGCTTCCTGAGGGCCTTGGTGGCAACGACGGTTTCCGGCTCGACACGCGGGGACTCCCCCACCACCCGATCCTCTTCCGAGGCACGGCGCGGGGCGAGACGGGACAGAAACCCCGGGACCTTCCCAGTTCCGGACAAAGGAGTTCCTCTGTTGGAGAGCACCAGCGCAGGCCCGGCCCCGCATTCCACGGGTGCCGGGCTGCCTATGGGGTTGTCGGGATCGACGCGCTACGCCTTTGGGCCCGCCGGCACCGCGGGCGGCACCGGCTTCTGCTCCGGTTTCGCCTCGGCCGGCTTCGCAGCTTCCTTCCGCTGCATGTCCACGCTGCCGCGGAAATGGGCTCCTTCCGCGATCGCGACGCGGGGGGCGATGATGTTGCCATCGACCGACCCATTGTCGCGAATGTCCACTTTCTCGCTCGCGCTGATATCGCCCGACACCTCACCCAGCACGACCACGGCCTTGGCGAAGATCGACGCCTTGATCCTGCCGTGCGGACCGATCGTGAGCACGTGCTCCTTGAGCTCGATCTTCCCCTCGACGTGTCCCTCGACCGTCAGGTCCTCACTGCCGTTCAACTCGCCCTTGATGACGACCGACTTGCCGATGTTCACCACGTCTCTTGTGTCCATGTGGCGTCTGCTCTCAATCTCGGGCCCGTGCGCGGTCGTCACGCCGGGCGTTACTGGCGGCGTTGCAGGAACCGCCGTTTCACGGCCGCCGGTGGGCCGCACGTTGTCGTCACGCTTCCACATGATAAACCTCCGACCTCCCGGTCGAACTGCCCTGCCTGATTGACGTACGGGCGCCCGGCTCGGCAGTCAATCGAGTGCTGATGGAGTAAAGGCTTGGCCAGTATATGGGACGGGATCTTGGATTGTCTAGTCCCCTTTTATTCCCGTTGTTTAGCGGGAATGCTATGATCGCAGACGGGCTCGAATCTCGACCGGATCACTGTCGTCCGAGCCTGCCGGAGCGCCCGTTCGCCGCCGCCGACCGACCGCCCGATGCGACCCATGACCACCCGGATTTACCTCGATTGGAACGCCACCACACCGCCGGCCCGGGAGGTCGTCGCAGCCGTCGCGGACACCCTTGCCGAAGAATATGGCAATGCCTCCAGCATCCACTCGTTTGGCCAGCGAGCGAAGGCCGCCGTGGACGGGGCACGAACGGCCGTCGCCACCCTCGTCGGTGCGGAGCCTGGCGATGTGGTGTTCACGTCGGGAGGGACCGAGGCCGACAACCTGGCCGTCCGCGGCGTGATGGATGCGGTTGCCGGATCGGCTCGGACGCGCCTGATCGTCAGCGCGGTCGAGCACGAGGCCGTGTTGAATACGGCCAAGGCCCTGGCTCACCGGGGCGTCCCCGTCACGATCCTTCCGGTTGACGCGAACGGCCTCGCGACCGTGGACGCGCTGTCGGCGGCGATCGCCGACGATGTGGCGCTCGTCTCGGTGATGCTGGCGAACAACGAGACGGGCGTCGTCGAGCCCGTGGCCGACCTCGCCCGGGTGGCGCACGCGCACGGCGCGTTGTTCCACACCGACGCGGTCCAGGCGGCCGGCAAGATCCCGGTGAACGTTCGGTCGCTTGGCATCGACCTGTTGTCCCTCGCGGCGCACAAGCTCGGCGGGCCCAAGGGCGCGGGCGCCTTGTGGATACGCCGCGGCACGAAGCTCCTTTCCCCCGTCACGGGCGGGCGCCAGGAACGGAACCGGCGCGCCGGCACGGAGGACGTGCCCGCACTCGTCGGATTCGGCGTGGCGGCTCGCCTGGCCCACGAGCATGGCCGCGAGTCGGCGCGCCAGATGGCCGCGCTCCGGGACAGCCTCGAGGCCGGCATCCTGCGCGACGTTCCGAGAACACAGGTCAACGGCGCGGGCGCAGCACGTGTCCCGAATACGACCAACATCGCGTTCGACGGAATCGAGGCGGAATCGCTGCTGATCGCGCTCGACCTCGACGGCCTCGCCGTCTCGACCGGCTCGGCGTGTTCCTCGGGAACACTCGAGCCGTCGCACGTGCTGCGCGCGATGGGCCTGCCCCACCGGCGGGTCCAGAGCTCGATTCGTTTCAGTGTCGGGCCGACAACGACCGCGGACGAGATTCGCCGCACGCTCGAGATCGTCCCGAGAGTCGTCGAACGCCTGCGGCAGATCGGACGGCGCGACGGCGCTGGGCGCACGTAGCACGTCGCACTTGGCACTTCCTTATGTCTCGCATCGTCGTCGCCATGTCGGGCGGCGTGGACTCGTCGGTGGCCGCGGCGCTCCTGCAGCAGCAGGGCCACGAGGTCATCGGTGTGTCGATGCAGCTCTACGACCAGCGCGACGGCGAGACGACGTTCGGCTCGTGCTGCACGCTCGACGACCTGCACGATGCCCGCCGCGTGGCGGCCACGCTCGGCATCCCGCACTACATCGTCAACCTGGAGCAGCAGTTCGAGCAGACCGTCATCTCGAACTTCGTCTCGGAGTATCTCTCCGGGCGCACGCCACTCCCCTGCGCTCACTGCAACAGCGCGCTGAAGTTCGCCGAACTACTGGACCGGGCAGCGGCGTTCGGCGCACGGTCCGTGGCGACCGGCCACTACGCGCGCGTCGTCCAGGATGCCGGCTCGGGGCTGTGGCGGCTGCTGCGCGGAGTGGACCCGACCAAGGACCAGGCCTATTTTCTGTTCTCTCTCACGCAGGCGCAGCTGGCGCACGCCATCTTTCCGCTGGGAGGCATGCGCAAGGACGCCGTGCGCGAACTGGCACGCGGATTCGGCTTGCGCGTCGCCGACAAGAAGGACAGTCAGGAGATCTGCTTCGTCGCGAACAACGACTACGCGGCGGTTGTCGAGCGCCGGGCCGGCGCGATCGCCAGCGGCGACATCGTCGACGCCAACGGCCGGGTGCTCGGTCGTCACGAGGGCATCCACCATTTCACGATCGGCCAGCGGAAGGGATTGGGCATCGCGGCCCCCGCGCCGCTCTACGTCACGGGCATCGACGCGTTGCGCGCAACGGTGACGGTCGGCCCGAAACGCGATCTCGAGCGGACACGGCTGACGGCGTCTGGTGTGAGCTGGATGTCCGGAACTGCTCCGTCGACCCCGGTGGAGGCGGCCGCGCAGATCCGTTACCGGCACCCGGCCGCACCCGCCTCGATCATCGCCCTCGACGGCGCGCGCGCGGCCGTCGAGTTCGACGCGCCTCAGCCCGCGATCACGCCAGGCCAGGCGGTGGTCTTCTACGACGGGGACGAGGTGCTGGGAGGCGGATGGATCGACGGGGGGGGGGCACAACAAGGAGGAAGGATGAAGGAGGAAGGATGAAGGAGGAAGGCGGAAGGACGGAGAGAGAGGAAGCAGGAAGGATGAAGGCGGAAGGACGAGAACGGGATGACGCGGACAAAGGGACGACGGCAGGCAGGGCGGGACGGACTGTCGTCGACTGCCCTGCCTCCACCTCCGGTGTCCGTCCTACTTTCCGACCGATGCCGCCGCTGCGCCAGTCTCCTGCGCGTCCTCCGGCAAGTTCTCGATGAAGTGCTCTGCGTCGAGCGCGGCCATGCAGCCGGAACCGGCGGCCGTGATCGCTTGCCGATAGACGTGGTCCTGAACGTCGCCGCACGCGAACACGCCCGGCACGCTGGTGTGCGTGCCCTCGTGGGTGAGGAGATAACCGTTCGCGTCCATCGCCAACTGATCGACGAACAGTGACGTATTCGGCGTGTGGCCGATGGCGACAAAGAGGCCGTCGAGCGGCAGTTCGCTCCGGTCGCCCGTCACCGTGTCACGCAGCACCACGCCAGTCATCCGCCCCTGCTCGACGTCCCTGACCTCCTCCACCACCGAGTTCCACCGGAACTCGATCTTCGGGTTGGCGGCGGCCTTGTCGCGCATGATCTTCGAGCCGCGCAACTCGTGGCGCCGATGGATCAACGTCACGCGCGATGCGAACTTCGTGAGGAAGATCGCCTCCTCGAGCGCCGAATCGCCACCGCCCACAACGGCTATCGCCTTGTTGCGAAAGAAGAACCCGTCGCAGGTCGCGCACGTGGACACACCGTGTCCCATCAGCCGGCGTTCCGAGGGCAGCCCGAGAAGTCGGGCCGACGCCCCGGTGGCGACGATGACCGCACGGGCGGTGAAGGCCGCGTCGGTCGTGCGCACGGTGAAGGGTCGTCTCGAGAAGTCAACCGACTCGACGTGGCCCTCGATGATCTCGGTGCCGAACCGCTCGGCCTGCGCGCGCATCGCTCCCATGAGTTCCGGCCCCATGATGCCGTCGCTGAACCCAGGGAAATTCTCGACGGTCGTCGTGATCATCAACTGGCCGCCGGCCTCCCGGCCCTCGATGAGCAGCGGACGCAGGTTCGCACGGGCCGAGTACACCGCCGCCGTCAATCCTGCCGGTCCCGATCCGATAATGATGACGTTTCGAGGCTCGTTCATAGATTACACGTGGCGTTCGACCATCTTCTTGATGGTGTCCTTGTCCACGGCACCGACGATGGTGTCGACCATCTCGCCGCCCTTGAAGATCATGAGTGTCGGGATGCCGCGGATGCCCAGGCGCATCGGCACCTCCGAGTTCTCGTCCACGTTCATCTTCGCCACCGTGAGGCGGCCTGCAAAGTCGTTGGCCAGCTGATCCACCGTGGGAGCGATGCGCTTGCACGGCATGCACCACTCCGCCCAGAAATCGATGAGGACTGGCGTGGCGGACTTCACGACGGACTGCTCGAACGTTGAATCGGTGACGGTCTGGATGATATCGGATGCCATCGGTGCTCCCTCTGGGACCGCGCGTCGCGGCCGGCTCGGTTTCGTGTCTATTGACTGGATTCAGGACGGCTCGATCTGGTTTCAGTCCTGTTTCCTGGCCCGGATCGCACGCTCGTACACTTTGACGTACTCGGCGGCCGATACGTCCCAGGAATGGTCCTGGGCCATGCCCGCCATCTGAAGCGTCCGCCACACTTTCGGCTTCTTGAACACGCTCAGCGCCCTCTCCAGGCACGTCAGCAGGGCTTCTGCCGAGTAGTCACGAAACTTGAATCCCGTGCCGGAGTTCGTTCTCGCGTTCCAGTTGTCGATCGTATCATCGAGGCCGCCGGTTGCGCGCACGACCGGCACCGTCCCGTAGCGCAAGCTGTACATCTGGTTCAGACCGCAGGGTTCGAAGCGGGACGGCATCAGGAACATGTCCGCCCCGGCTTCGATCAGGTGCGCCAGCGACTCGTCGAACCCGATGGTGGCGGCAATCCGGTCCGGGTGGCGCGCCGCCAGCGATCGCCAAAGTTCCTCGTAGCGAGGCTCGCCGCTGCCGAGCAGCACGAAGGTGGCGTCGAGTTCGGGCAGGCAATCGGCTATCTCGGCCAGCAGGTCGAAGCCCTTCTGATCGACCATCCGCGATACCAGCCCGACAATCGGCCGCTTGCTCGTGCCCGGCGTCGCCGGCAGACCGCAGCGCTCGAGCAGCGCCAGACGCGACTTCTGTTTGCCCACCAGCGTGTCCCGGTCGTACGGCGACGGAAGGAACCGATCGCGCGCCGGATTCCATGCCTCCACGTCGATGCCGTTCAGGATTCCGCACAACTGCTTGCTGCGACGACGCAGGATCCCGTCGAAACCAAACCCGAACTCCGGCGTCTGGATCTCCCGGGCGTAGCGCCGGCTGACCGTGGTGACGACGTCGCTGAAATTGATGCCGCCCTTCAGGAAGCTGAGCTTTCCCCAATACTCGAGGCCGTCGATCCCGAACAGCTCCCACGCCAGGCCGAGCGCCGGCATCCAAACGGGCAGGAACAGCCCCTGGTAGGCGAGGTTGTGGATCGTGAACACCGACGCGACGCCACCGAGTGCAGGGTGGTTGGCAAAGAGCGTCCGGAGGTACACGGGTGCGAGGCCCGCCTGCCAGTCGTGGGCGTGCACGACGTGCGGGCGGAAACCGCTCCTGGCGGCGAACTCGAGCGCGGCCCGCGCGAGCAGCGCGAACCGGGTGGCGTTGTCGGGATAGTCCTCGTTCCCGACACCGTAGAGATCCGGACGGTCGTAGAGTTCGGGACAGTCGATCAGGACCGCGCGAGCTCCATCCGCGAGCTGGTGCGCCACGAATGCGGTGTCCACCGTCCGGCCAGCGACGGTCAACGGGATCCGGTCGACGACTTCACCGCCCGCCCCCGCCGCGTAGCGGGGCACCACCAGGTCCACGCGGTGCCCGAGGCGCGCCAGCGCCAGCGGGAGCCCACCGGCGACATCACCCAGGCCGCCGGTCTTCGAGAACGGGACAGCCTCCGACGCAATCATCAGGATGTTTCGTGGCGGCATGGCACCTCGTTTCGATCGCAGACCAGTTTACACGCCAGCTCGAGAATAGACCACGAAGGCGACATTCTCACGCAGAGGCCGCATGGATCGCAGAGACACGCCTTGCACGCGTCTGTGCCCCGCCTTCCCCCCTGACCACCTTCTTCCGGGCCTCCACGGGCTCTGCGAGCTGTGGGTAGAAATCACCGCTGCTTGCGCAGCCGGTCGATCAGGGCTCGGAGGTCGTTGGGCAGCGGGGCGGCGAACTCCACGCGCCGGCGGGTGGCGGGGTGGCGGAACGCGAGCCGGGCGGCGTGGAGCGCCTGACGGGGGAATGCCGGTTCGGTCTTCTCGTCGCGCGCCCGCCCGAAGCGGTAGACACGTTCGCCCACGAGCGCGTAGCCGCGCGAGCCGGCCTGCACGCGGATCTGGTTGCGCTTGCCGGTCACGAGCGACACCTCGATCAGCGCCTGGTGTCGAAACTGCTCCACCACCCGAAAGCGCGCCTCGGCGTCCTTCGCGCGTTCCTCCTGACCGTGGGCCCGTTTCTGGACGAGGCGCTCGGCATCCCACACGAGCTTGTCGCGCCACACGCCCGAGGTCGGCTCGATGCGGCCGTTCACGACCGCGAGGTAGATCCGTTCCGGCGTTCGCCTCTCGAACTGCGCCTTCACGGCCTCGCGCACGTCCTGGGACAACGCGAACACCACGAGCCCGCTCGTGTCCCGATCGATGCGATGCACGACGTACGGCCGCACGCGCAAGGCGGACCGCAGGTGGTCCGCCAGCAGGTCGCGCAGCGTCACCTCTCCGCGGGCCTCGCCAGGCAGCGGCTCGACCAGCCATCCTGGCGGTTTGTTGACCACGATCAGCGAGTCGTCCTCATAGACGAGGTCGAGGGCCTCGCGGGACGCGACGATCTCGCGGGTGCGAGGCCGTGAGCTGCCCGGCCGGTCCGGCCAGAATCCCACGCGGTCGCCCGCCGAAAGACGTCGGCCCGCATCGGTGAACACGAGTTCCTTGTCGTTGAGGAAGATCTTCCCGCACTCGATCGCGTCACGCGCCTTGCCGCGCGACCCGATCTCGGGCCGCGCCGCCAGCCAGGCGTCGAGGCGCGTGCCGGCAGCCTTCGCGTCGGCGGTCCACGTTTTCATCGCACACGACTGTACAAGAAAACGGCCCCAGGAGCCGAACGCTCCCGGGGCCGATACCGCGATGCGCCGTGGCACCGCGAAACGGAGAGGCTAGAACGACCAGCGGAAGCCGAGCGTCGCCTGGCGCCCGGACTGGAGCGTCAACGGATCACCGAAGGCCACCTTGTAGCTCTGGCCCGTCGCGTCCGTCAACGACCTGGTCGGGTACCGCGTGTTGCGGCTGAGAACGGCGCCCTGGTTGAACACGTTCGCAATATCGACATACACACCGAAGCGATGGACGCCGAACGCGAATACCTTCTCGGCCCGCAGGTCGAGGTTTGTCGTCGAGTCGTTCAGGTTGCTGTCGCGCGGCTGCAGGTTGACGTCCAGCGAGCCGCTCCAGGCGAACCTGCTCCCCGGCATGCGTGAAAACGCCGCATACGGATAGCCCGACAGGTAGCGCCAGTACCCGTTCAGCGACACCTCGACCTTCGGAATCTGGTAGCCTCCAAAGATCTTCACCTCGTGACGGCGCTCGTACGACGTTGGCCCGTCGTAGTACCCGAGGATCGTGTTCGGCGTCTCGAACTGGCCGCTCGAGATACCCGCGTAGGTGCCGTTGCCCACCCGGCCGGTCGTCTTCGACAGCACATAGGAGATCTGCGCCTGCCACCGGTTCCGCATCGCCCGCTGCAGGACCAGCATCATGCCTCGGTACTTGCGGTTCGAGTCGACGCTGACGGTCTGCCCGTTCGAGAGGTTGTACGTGACGGAGTCGGTGTTGTGGATGAGGAACTGCTGCGTTCCCGGGTTGGCCCACTTGTAGAGGGTCAGCGCCGGTCCTCCCGGCATCGGGTTCGCGAAGGTGAACGGCGTCCACGAACCGTTGACGAGCGTGGAGTTCACGAAGTTCTTCCAGTCGCGCATGATTCCGGTCGCGGTGAACTTGAAGTCGCGGCCGATCTGCTGCTCCCAGGAGAAATTGATCTCATCCACGCGCGGGTGCTTGATGTTGTCGGCCACCGAGTACTTCGAGGCGCCCGGCACGACGTTGATGGGCGGCTTGCGGAGAACCGGATTCGCCACCGTCCCGCCAACCTCGTACGTGAGCTGATCGTCCATACCCGACGCTGCCCGGCTCCACGACGAGAACACCGCGCTGTCGTACAGCTGGCCGTAGTAGCCCTTGAGCACCGACATGCCCTTGCCGGTCACGTCCCAGGCGAACCCGACACGCGGACCGACCGACAGCGTCGAGTAGAGCTGCTTGCCCGTGATCGAGTCTTCACCGGTGATGTGGTCGACGCGGACGCCGAGATTCGCCGTCACGCGACCGAGCTTCCACTGGTCCTGCGCGTAGAACGACTCGCGCTTGTTCTTGCCCTGCAGGTCGTACCCGTAGGTGTACGCCAGGTAGGGCTGGCCACCGTAGTCGTAGTAATACACGCCCGGGCTGACGTAGTGGTACCGGTCGCGGATGCTGCTGCGCTCGATTTCCGCACCGAACTTGAAGTTGTGGGACCCGGCGAGCTGCGCGTACTTCGACACCGCGGCGTTCAACTGGTTGCGCGTCCGGTCGTACTGCGAGTAGGTGCCCGCACCGCCGGAGTAGGCGCCCGTCTCGCCGTCCAGATGCGCCGGCGCCTGGATGACCGGATTCAGGTCGTAGTAACCCCACCAGCCCGTGAACTTCGCCTCGAGGAAGGTGGACGCGTTGAACACCTTGCGATACTGCGCGTTGTAGATGACCTCGGGCGAGTCCTGGTCGATCGTCTGGTTGTTGCTCGTCACCGCGTAGCCGGGGATGTAACCGGTCCGGCCCTTCTGGTTGTACGAATCGTACTGCAGCGACCCGACGATGTTGTCGTTCGGCGTCGGCTGGAACGTGAACTTGAAGTTGAAGCGCGGGCTCACTTCCTGACGGATCGGACCGGTGACCTTCTGCGAGATGAAGTACCGCTGGATGCTCGTGAAGAAGAAGATCTTGTCCTTCTTCAGCGGCCCGCCCAACTGGACCGTGTAGTCCTTCATGCTGAAGATCACCGGCGGCGTCCCGAGGTTCTTGTTGAGCTTCGTGATCGCCGGATCGGTGTTGTTGCCCGCCAGGCTGTCGGACGTGTAGCGGTACTCGGACAGGGAGGAGAACCGGTTCCCGCCCGACTTGGTGATCGTGTTGACCACCGTGCCGGTGAACCCGCCGTACTCGGCCGGCTGGCCGAGACCGCCCACCTGCACCTCGTCGATGATGTTGTAGTTGTAGAACGCCCAGGCCGTGCCGCCCTCCGGGTCGCGCGTGTCCACGCCGTCGAGCATCAGCGAGTTGGCCCCGTCCGACGCGCCGCCGAACGCGGAACCATCGTTAACGCCGGGCGAGTACTGGAGGATGCTGACGGCCGGGTTGTTGTGCGACAGCGGCATGCTGAACAGCATGTCCTGCGACATGTTGGTGTCGGTCGCCGTCGACGTCGTATCGATCGTCACGGCGTTCGCCACGACATCAACCGTCTCGGACAGCCCGCCCACGCCCATTTGCAGCGGTACGTCCACCGTCTTGCCGACACCGACATCGAGGCTCTGCTGCTCCTTCGGCCTGAAGCCCTGCAACTCGGCCTTCACCGAGTAACTGCCAGGCGTGAGGCCGATGAAGCGGTACTCACCCTTCGAGTCTGTGACCTGCGTCTGAGTGCCCGTCTTGCCCGTCAGCGTCACGGTGACGCCCGGCAGCACGCCTCCCTGTTGGTCGGTGACCTTGCCGCCGAGCGTGCCCGTCAGTGACTGGGCACTGGCAGCTCCGGCGAAGGCCACGAGCGCGACAAGGAGGGCGAAGATGACTGTGCGTCTCATGCTCTTATGCCTCCTTGCCTACTGATTGGCGCGAATGACGGAGTGGATGCGGTCATGACTGGCCGAGTAGACCGCGAAGCCAGTCCCGGCGCCCACAACGGCCAGCACGATTAGCCCGGCCGGAGTCTTGAAGAACGACTTCGAGCCGAGTTGTGCCGTACCCTCGGAGCTACCCGCCGGACGCGCCTGCTCGAGGCGTGCAGTGGCCGCGGCCTTGGCAATCGAGGCCTTCAGGGGCGTCGGAGCCGCCTTGCCTTCGTCTGCCAGGGACGGCAGGGGAACGGCAACGAGGGCCACGGCGAGCGCCACGGCCCGCGTAGCCAGCCGCCATCTGCGGACTTGAAGTTTCACCTTGTTCTCCTCCTTGGAATCGAGATGCCGCACTGCACGAGAACTGCCCGGTCTCGACAGCGCCCGCGAGTATACTCCAAACGCTCTGCCACTCACACTAGATCACCTTCGCCACCCCCCACTCCCGCAAGTCGTTGATTCCAATAGGGCGACCTCGCGCATACGGATGCACGGCTTCGTATGCGATCCAATCCGCTGGACTGGTTCGTGCAACTATCTGGACGATGCCGCCCGATCGGGGCACGGGAAGAAGGCGGACAGGCGCCGCAATCGCCCGAGCAACGGGACACCGTGCGCCTCGAGACCGGCGCCAGGTTGACGACCGCGCGTCGATGGGCGAGCATGACGGGATGGTCAGGCGTCGAGGCAAGTCGCACAGCGTATCGGAGACAGCGGGCTCGGGCGTCGCCAGCCAGCGATCTGCGGCCAGTCAGCCGCCCGCTCGTCGGCCGCCGTGGATCGTCCTCGCCGCAATCGTCGTGGCCCTCGCCGTCGTTGGTGGCGGCTGGTGGTGGACGACCTCACGCCCGGCGCGCAGTACCAGCGGACTCGACCTGGGACGCGTGACTTCCGGCGCGAGGGTCAGCGACCTCAATCTCCTCGTCATCACGCTCGACACGACCAGGGCCGACCGCCTCGGCGCCTATGGCTTCAAGAACATCGAGACGCCAACCCTCGATCGCCTGGCGCGAGAGGGCGTGCTGTTCGAACAGACGATGGCGACGGCACCCCTGACGTTGCCGGCCCACTGCAGCATCTTCACGTCGAAGTTTCCGCCCGAGCACGGAGTACGTGACAACGGCGGCTTCTTCCTCTCGCCCAACCAACTCACGCTCGCCACCTTCCTGAAGCGGAAAGGCCTCACGACCGGAGCAGTCGTCGGCGCGTACGTGCTCGACGGCAAGTGGGGGCTGAACCAGGGCTTCGACGCCTACGTGGACGACTTCGACCTCTCGAAGCTGTCGGGCTTCGCGCTCGGCGACGTGCAGCGAGTGGGGAGCGAGGTCGTGGACCGCGCGCTGCCCTGGCTGGAGAAGGTGAAGGGGCAGCGGTTCTTCGCGTGGCTGCACTTCTACGACCCGCACACCCCGTACGAAGCGCCCGAGCCCTTCAGATCACGCTACGCCGACCATCCGTACTCCGGCGAGATCGCCTACATGGATTCGCAGATCGGGCGCGTCGTCGAATTCCTGGAGACGCGCGGGCTGCTGGATCGCACCATCATCGCCGTCATGGGCGACCACGGCGAGGGCATCAATCAACACAAGGAGGGCACGCACGGATTCTTCATCTACGAGAGCACGATGCGCGTGCCGTTCATCATCCGCGCGCCGTTCGATCGGCTCCGCGGACGTCGGGTGG
This sequence comes from Vicinamibacterales bacterium, assembly GCA_036504215.1. Taxonomy (NCBI): domain Bacteria; kingdom Pseudomonadati; phylum Acidobacteriota; class Vicinamibacteria; order Vicinamibacterales; species Vicinamibacterales bacterium. The sequence goes on from DASXVO010000005.1 coordinate 122,663, forward strand.
CAGATCCGGTGCGGTCGGTGGACCTCTTCCCCACCGTCCTCGACCTGATGGGTCTGCCCTCGCCCAAAGGGATCGCCGGCGTCAGCCTCACCCCGCTCATGAACGGAAGCCGGACGACGCTCGACCTCGAGGGCTACGCTGAGGCGCTCTACCCCCTCCATCACTTCGGGTGGAGCGAACTCAGGGCGTGGCGGGCTGGACGGTACAAGGCGATCGACGCTCCGCGTCCCGAACTCTACGACCTCGAGCGCGATCCGCACGAAACGACCAACCTGTACGCCGAGCGGCGTACGATGGCGGACGGCATGATTGCGCGGCTGCGCGAGAAGGAGAAAGACACGCCGAGCGCCGAGTCCGCATCGAAGCCAACGCCGGAAGTCGATCCGGAGGCCCGCGCCCGGCTGGCGGCCCTTGGCTACGTCGGGTCGTTCGTGGCCACGGTCACCGGACCGAAGAGCGATCGCGCCGATCCGAAGGACAAGATCGAGCTGTTCAACCTGATGACCGACGCGCGCGAGGTCGCCAAGGACGAGAAGTCCTTCGAGCGAGTCGTCGCGATGTACCGCAAGGTCGTCGCCGACGACCCGAACGTGATCGACGCGTGGTTCAACCTGGGGAACGTCTACTACCGCAATGGGAAGCACGAGGAGGCGATCTCGTACTTCAAGCGGGCGCTCGAACTGAAGCCCGACTACGACCTGCCCGTCATCAACATGGCCAACGCCTACCGGCGCATGGGCAAGGATGATGCGGCGCTCGCGGGCTACGAGCACTATCTGACGATCGATCCGAAGAACGCGCACGTGCGCTACCAGGTGGGCGAGATCTACCTCGACAAGGGCGATGAAACGCGCGCCGAACAGAACTTCAAGCAGGCGCTCGAGATTGATCCCAAAGAAGCCTCGGCCCTGAACGCGCTTGGCGTCATCGCGTTCACGCATGGCGACCTGGCCACCGCGGAACGTGAAGCGCGCGCCGCGCTCGACATCAAGAAGGACGTGCGGCTCGCGCACTACAACCTGGCGCTCATCGCGGAGGAGCGCCACGACCTGGCGGCCGCTGAAACCGAGTACCGCAAGGAGCTCGAGCTGCATCCGAACGCGTACAAAGCCGCGTTCAACCTCGGCCGCCTGTACGAGCGCGTCGGCAAACCCGTCGAGCAGATCGCGTCGCTCAAGCAGGCCGTGGATCAGAACCCCCGGTTCGGCGAGGGCTGGGTCTTCCTGGCCAAGGCGTATCTCGACACCGGGACGAACTTCAAGGAGGCGATCGACCTCGCAAAGCGGGGGATCGACCTCCAGCCGCGCGCCGACATCGCCGCGCTCGGACACTACGTGCTGGCCGATCTCTACAACCGGGTCAGCCGCCCGCAGGACGCCGCCCGCGAGGTGGGCCTTGGCCGCGCCATCGACGGTCGTGGCCGTTCGTCGCCGGCACGCTGACGCGGAAGGTGCGGGGGCGCGACTGGATCCTGACGTAGAATCTTCGCGTGCCCGACATTCGTCCTCGCACTCTCCGTGCAGAACCTCGCGAAGTCCTCGAACTGAAGCAACTGAAGGCGCGGCAGCCGGAACTCGCCGATGCCGTGGACCTGCAGCTCGCGCTCCTCGACCTGCAACGCCGCGTCCAGGGCAGGGTGCCGATGTCCTGGGTGGAGGCGGCGCCAGACTGGCTCAAGCAGCAGCACGAGGCGGGCCGTCCCCTGCTCCGCTTCGAGGACATCCCCCTCGACTGGACCGACTTCAGGCTCGTCTTCCGGCAGACCGCCGACGTCCTGCGGCGCTTCGACGCGATCGAGACGGCCGACTACCACGCCATCCAGTCGATGTCACGCGACGGCCACGCCCTCGAACCGCTCGTCGTTCGGTGGTTCAACCGGGCCGCCGCCCCGGACCTCGTTGCCGAGGATCCGACGCCACGAGCGCCGGCGTCGCAGGAGGCACTCGACCAGGTGCTCGCGCTGGCGATGCGGCCGTTCCTCGAACGCTGTGCGGACATCATCCAGCAGCGCGCTGACTTCAGCACCTGGACGCACGCGAACTGCCCGCTCTGTGGCGGCGAACCGGAGTTCGCCGTGATCGTGACGGGCGGCGATCGCCTCCTCATCTGCGGGCGGTGCGCGGGACGCTGGTGCTTCGACGCGGGCGTGTGCCCGTTCTGCCGGAACGACGACCGCGGCCTCCTGCCGTCGTTCAGCAGCCGTGACGGCCTCTACCGCCTGTATGCGTGCGATGTCTGCAAGCGGTATGTCAAGGCGTATGACGCCCGGCAGGGTGGGCGCCCGGTCATGGTGGCGGTGGATTCGATTGCGACGCTGCCGCTCGACGCGGCCGCCATCCAGAAGGGGTATCTCGGGTAGGTGAAGACGGGGACCCGGACAGACGTCGTCCTATTCCTGCGGCGTTTCCTTCTTCCCGAACATGTCATGGGTCTTCGATGAGAGCCAGCCCCACAGGTTCCTGGTCTCGTTGAATCGGCCCGCATTCGACCTGGCGCCAAGCACGACGACCGCGACCTGCTGGTTCAGCTGCGGCACCCTGAGCAGCGTCGCGAGGCAGTAGCCGGACCGCGCGATGAAGCCGGTCTTGCCGCCGACGACCGAGCCTTCCATCTCGCTCCGCGTCAGCAGCTGATTCGTGCTGTGGACGGTGATGGGCCGCCGGCCGAGCGTCAGCGTGTACTCCGGCTTCCGCATGATCTCCGAGATGCGCTCGTCGCTGGCCGCATACGCGATCAGCCGCGCCATGTCGTAGGCCGACGACATGTTCGACGAGTCGAGGCCGGACGGATCCGCGTAGGTCGTGCTCTGCAGGCCGAGTTCCCCGGCCTTCTCGTTCATGCGCGCCACGAAGCCGGCCGGTCCCCACGGCGAGATCCGGGCGAGCGCGCGCGCTGCCGCGTTGTCGGAGGAAATGAGCAGCAGGTGCAGCAGGTCGTGCACCGATATCTGATACCCCGCGCGCAGGTGCGTCGTCGACGCCGCGAAGGCATCGCTGCGCTCCACCGTCACGACCTGCGACATGTCGGGATCGCTCTCGACGAAGACCACCGCCGTCATGACCTTGGTGATGCTGGCGATCGACCGCTTGTCCTGCGAGTTCTCTTCCCAGAGGACCTGGTGAGTCTCGGGGTTGTAGATGATCGCCGCCGCGGCGTGGACGTCCGGCACGAGCGCGCCCGAGGCGTCGGTCTTGTAGCGAGGGATGGGCGTGTCGCGGACCATCCGGACCCGCGCCGCGACCCGTGCGCGGGACAGCTTGGCGTTCCGGGCCTTCGACGCCTGCGGGGAGTACGCCGCCGGGTGCTTCGTCGAAACGGCCTTGGATACGGAGTGCCGCGAGCGATGCGGCGCTGGCGACGCGGGAACGACGGAACTGGCCAACAGCGCGACCGACAGGCACACGACTCCTGCGAGTGTCGCGCCGCCGGTGCGTCCGTAACTCAATGTCATGAAAGGCTTCAACCGCAGGGGCAGGACCAGCCAGCGGCATTCTAGCAGAGAGACCGCAGACCGCAAGCCCATTTTACCCTATCCCAGTCATGGACCGGGACTTGTCGCGCCCGAACCCTCGGACGCGCTCTCATGGCCGTTATCGTACTCAACGCCCGTGCCAACGACGGACGACGGCCCGCGGACGCCCCCACGACCGGCCTCGGAGACGAGCCAGACGCCACAGGCACGGAATCCCGCCACTTTGGGCGCCTCATCGCGGCGCGCGCAGGTTTCGGGCGAAGCCCATCGTCTGCCCCGCGGCACACGATGGGCGCCAGCAACCCGGCGCCCCCTTACCGGGTTATCGGCGTGCGGGACCAACCGCACTACTCGTCCGGCCAATCTTCCGGGAGGCGCTCGGAGTCGCGAAGGAGCTGATCCACCCAGGAGTCGTCCTCTATCTCCGGATCGACGACCGGTTCACGGAGCATCTCCTCCAGTCGCTCGGCATCGAAGCCCACCAGCATCTGATCGTCCACGAGAATGGCCGGCACACGAGCTTCGAGTGCGTGGAACAGCAACTCGCGCATCGCGTTCGGATCCTCGTCCACCGTGCGCTCGGTGAACGGCTCGCCCCACGCCTCGAGCATGGCACGGGCGAGACCACAGAACCGGCACTCACTCGCCGAGAACAGGACGATGCGGTGGGAGGCCATACGGTGCCAGGAGCCAGGAGCCAGGAGCCAGAATTGAGTATCGAGAACCGAGAGCCGAGAATCGAGCATGCCGTTCGCCACGGGCGCGGCCGTCGGCAATCCGGACCAGCCCGGCGCGTGACCTTCCGATTTCACCGGGCCAGCGCGACGACGAGCAACAAGACCCGCTCTGTGCCCTTCCAGGAATCCGTCGTATCAAATGCCTCGGTCGGCGAGTGCGCGCCAACGCCGCGGCCGCCGCCACCCACCGTGATCGCGGGAATGCCCAGGCTCATCGGAATGTTCGCGTCCGTCGAGCCCTCCCCAAACCCCACCGGAAGGCCGAGCGCGGTGTTGACGGCCGCGGCGGCCCGCGCAATCGGCGCGGTGACGGCCGTACTGCCGGCCGGCCTGTCGCCGACGAGCGTGCGGTCCACCGTGAGCCGCCCGTTGTTCCATCGCTCCTCTTCCTCGCGGCACGCCTGGTCGATCGCCTTCTGGAAGCTCGCGTCCACCGAGGCGAGCGCCGCGGCGTCGGACGAACGCATGTCCATCTCGAACCAGGCCTCGGAGGCAATCGAATTGACCGACGTCCCGCCGCCGATCCGCCCGACGTTGAACGTCACCTTGGGCTCGCGCGGGACCTGGATGTCCGCGATTTTCGCGATCGTCCGGCCGAGCGCGTGGATTGGATTCACGAGGCCGAACGCACCGAAACTGTGGCCGCCGGGACCATGAAACGTGATGCGGTACCGATGGCTGCCCACGCCGACGTTGGTGATTCCGTGCTCCGTTCCGTCGATCGACACGAAGGCGTCAACCTGCCCCCGCATGGTCTTGCCGAACAACTCGCGCACGCCCCGCAGATCGCTCAGGCCTTCCTCCCCCACGTTGGCGACGAAGGTAATCGTACCGGGCGTCCGGACGTGGCCCGCGTCGAGTGCTCGGATGACACCCAGGAGCACGCCAAGGCCGCGCCCATCATCGCCAATCCCGGGCGCCCGCAGGATCGCGCCTTCGCGCCTGACACGAACGTCGGTGCCTTCCGGGAACACCGTGTCGAGGTGCGCGGCCAACACCACGTTCGGGTGCGCGCCGAGCCCGGGCCGCTCACCGATCACGTTGCCGACCCGGTCGGACCGCACGTTCTTCAGGCCGAGTGCTTCGAAACGCTGCTTGACCGCTGCCGCCCGCTCCCCTTCCTTGAAACCTGGCGCCGGAATCTCCGTCAACTCGACTTGATCTTCGATCACGCGCGCCTCGTGCTCGCGCACGTAGGTCCGCGCCACGCTCATTGCTGGATCCTGGAGGAGCTTCTCGACCGGCAGGGTCGTCGGCCCCTGCCCCCCCGCGCTGCCCGCCGCCAGCACGCACCAAACCACCATCCCCGCACATCGACGCATCATCAGCACAGGCTCTCCCTCCGAGGGCTTCATCTGGACGCGCACTATTCAGCCGCAGGGCGGGAGAAGTCAAGAGAAGATCCAAGTTTTTGTCCCCGGCGATCCAACGAACGCCGTTGGAGGGGCATCCTCGCGGCACGAGTGATCCTCACCCATCGGCGGTTTGTGCCGATTATCCGGGCGACTGGATCGCTTGACCGGTCACGCCCTTCCTGCCGGCGGTTTCGGCATGCCGGTTGCTTTGAGTCGCCCTGACGGGCGCCGCGAAGCGCGCCGAGCCCGCAGAAGGGGCTAACCACCCGTAGTTCCTTCTGCGAAACTTCGTGGTGTCCGTCCAAGGGAGTGACGTTATGAGCCTCGTTCGGCTCCTCGGGTTCTCCACACTGTCGTGCGGCTGCGTCGTCGGCCGGTATCTCGAGTTGTCCGGCAACCGCGAAGTCGTCTACGTCGAGGAGAAGGGCGACGCCTGCGACGCTCACGGGCATCGTCGCAATCACGTGATTGCGCGAGCCCGGGAGGCGGCCACGCTGATGACCGCCGTTGTCGCGGTGGCCAAAGCCTCGTAGCATTCCGCGCGGTGACCGAACCTCATCCCTGAGCCATAGGCCGCACTGGGCGGCGTGGCGCCACTCTCTGGTTCTCTCCGGGTGATCGTCGAACTCGCCCCCCCACAATCTCGGCATCGTGGCCGGCTATTCCCGCCGGAGGTCGGTCGCCGTTGACTTGAGGACTGTGTCGGTCTATCGTGGTCCGTCGTCCAGCCCGCGGCCGCGAGCGATTTTTTTGATCATTCACCGATTTCCGAAGCTTTTTGGAGCATGGACGCGGTGTGCGGCAGGCAGTGCGAGAGGGGCTCATTCCCAGGAGCTAGTGAGGAGAATCGGAGCGAAGCATGAATAACGTATCAAGAATGATGCTGTGCCTGGCAGCCACCTTCATGGTGGTCATCGCCGGCGCCCAGCCTGGCTACGGCCAGAACGTCACGACCGGCACGATGGCCGGCGTCGTCATGGACGCGCAGAAAGGCGTCCTGCCCGGCGCCACCGTGGTCGCCATCCACACGCCGACCGGCACGACCTACGAAGCAGTCACCGCGAATGACGGCCACTTCTCGTTCATCAACATCAGGGTCGGCGGACCGTACACCGTGTCGGTCGTCATGCCGGGATTCAGGAAGCAGGAACAGACGGCCATCATGGTCGGCCTTGGCGAGGAGCGCAAGGTTGACTTCACGCTCGGGCTCGAATCCGTGCAGGAGACGGTCAACGTCGTCGCCGAAGCGCTCGTGATCGACCCGGCGCGCGCCGGCACGGCCGCGAACGTCTCGGCAGAAGCGATCCAGAACCTGCCCACGGTGAACCGCAGCATGTACGACTATGCGCGCACCTCCCCGCACTTCGTGATCAATCCCGTGGGGACCGACGCGTCGTCGATCTCGGTGGCAGGCCGCAACGACCGCTACAACAACATCCAGATTGATGGCGCCGTCAATAACGACGTCTTCGGTCTGTCGAGCAGCGGCACGCCGGGCGGAACGACCAGCACCGAGCCGATCAGCCTCGACGCCATCCAGGAACTGCAGTTGGTCGTTTCGGCGTATGACGTGCGCCAGGGCGGCTTCTCCGGTGGCAGCGTGAACGCGATCACCAAGAGCGGCACGAACAACATCAAGGGCACCGTCTACTACTTCGGCCGCAACCAGAACCTGGTGGGAGTCGGCCCGAACGACAGGAAGTTCGGGACGTTCAGCAACAAGACCTTCGGCGCGAGCGTCGGCGGCCCGATCGCGAAGAGCAAGCTCTTCTACTTCGCGAACTTCGAGCTCGGCCGCAAGAGCACACCGGCCGGTGCGTCGATTGCCGGCTCGGGCGTGAACTTCGGCCGCACCGCCGAGGTCGACCGGTTCCTGAGCATCCTCACCAACAAGTACGGCTACAACCCGGGCAACAAGGACGAGTTCACCCGCACCACGAACAACAACAAGGTGTTCATCCGCGGCGACATGAACATCTCGTCGAAGCACCAACTGACGGTCCGGAACAACTACGTCCAGGGGCTGAACGACATCGGGTCGCCCAACATCAGTTCCTACATCTTCCCGGATTCGTTCTACCGGATGAACAGCAAGACGAACTCGAGCGTCGGCCAGTTGAACAGCAACTTCGGGACGATCTTCAACGAGTTCCGCGTGGCGTACACGCGGGTTCGCGACTTCCGCGACAATCCGAACGCGCCCAAGCCGTTCCCGACGGTGAAGGCCACCCTGTCGGACAACAGCAGCGTGACCGCCGGCACCGAGCAGTATTCGGCGGCCAACCAGCTCGATCAGGACATCACGGAACTGACCGACGACGTGACGATCGTGAAGGGCAAGCACACCTTCACGGTGGGCTCGCACAACGAGTTCTACAAGTTCCGCAACCTGTATCTGGGGAACAACTACGGCTACTACCAGTTCAGCAGCCTGAACAACCTCGAGGCGGGGCTCGCCCAGAGCTTCGATCTGTCCTACGGCACGTTCGACCCGGCGTTCGCGGCGCGCTTCGGCATCCGCCAGTTCGGGTTCTACGCCGGCGACCAGTTCCGCGTCCGCAACAACTTCTCGCTGTCCTACGGCATCCGGTTCGACACGCCGTCGTTCCCGGACCACCCGACCAACAACCCGGCCTCCGAGCAGTACTTCGGATACAGGACCGACACCGTGCCCGTGGATCGGATCTGGTCGCCCCGCGTCGGCTTCAACTGGCAGGTCAGCCAGACGCGTCGCGAACAGGTACGCGGCGGGATCGGCATCTTCTCCGGCCGCACGCCGTACGTCTGGCTGTCGAACCAGTACGGCAACACCGGCATCGAGGTCACCCGTCCGCGCGTCTCTTTCAGCACCAGCAACAAGATCGCCTTCGTGGCGGACGCGCTGAACCAGCCGAAGAACGTCGGCGGCGCGCAGACCAATGAGATCGACATGGTCGATCCGAACTACAAGTACCCGAGACTGTTCCGCGGCAACATCGCCTACGATCGCGAACTGGGCTTCGGCGGCCTGGTGGGCACAGCCGAGTTCATCTATTCGCGGAACGTGCAGGACATCAAGTACCAGAACCTGAACTTCGTGAACAGCGGCACGACCCGGCCGGACGGCCGCATGGTGATGAAGCGCAACATCTCGACGCTGAGCGACGCGATCTTCCTCACCAACTCGGACCAGGGCAGCACGTGGAGCCTCGCGTTCAAGGTGGACAAGCCCTGGAAGAACAACTGGATGGCGTCGGCGTCGTACCTCTACAACCGCGCAGATTCGATCATGGACGGCACGTCGAGCCAGGCAGCCTCCAACTGGGGCTACAACCTGGTCGCCGGCAACCCGAACGACCCGCCACTCAGGACCTCCAACTTCGACGTCAGGCACCGGATCAACTTGAGCCTGTCATACCAGCTCAAGATTCCGCATGTTCCGACGACGCTGTCGATGTTCTACAACGGGCAGTCCGGCCGGCCGTACGCCATGATCTTCTACTACGACGTCAACGGCGACGGCCGCACGTCCAACGACCTGATGTACATCCCGAACAACGTCAGCGAGGTCGTCGTCACCAAGGGCACGGCCGACCAACTGGCGTCGTTCCTCGCCGCCGACCCGTGCGTCAACACCTACGCGGGCTCGATCATGCCGCGTAACGGCTGCCGCCAGCCGTGGACGAACCAGGTGGACTTCAAGGTCTCCGCAAAGGTCCCGCTCGGCAAGCGGAGCGTCGAGCTCGACCTGTCGGTCATCAACTTCCTCAACATGTTCAACAAGGATTGGGGAAAGGTCCAGTACCGCAGCAACAACCAGAATTCCGACATCAGCTACGGCGGCATCGACGCCGCGACGGGCAAGATGATCTACAACGTCAGCTACCTGAACCCGACGAGCGGATCGTGGGCGCAGTGGTACACCGATGACTTCCGGTCGCGGTGGCAGGCCCAGTTCGGGGCGCGGTTCCGGTTCTAGGGCAGGAGTCGGGATTCAGGAGTCAGGGATTCCGAGGGCATTCGAGGGTGGCGGGCGCGGCTCGCCACCCTCGTTCCTTGTACGGCCGACGCCCCTCCGTCTTCCCGCCTGCTGCCGCCGCCCGTCGGCACGGGAGATCGCAGTAAGATGTCGTGGTGCTGACGTGGACGCCACGACTCGTCTCGGTCATCCTTGCCGTGCTCCTGCTCGCGACGACGGCGTGCCGGTCGAGCGCCCCGACGCCGCCCGTGCCCGCCACGCAGCCGAGCGTGCTGTTGATCACCATCGACACGCTGCGCGCCGACCGCCTCGGCGTCGGCCTCACACCAACGCTCGACGCGCTCGCCCGTGAGAGCGTCGTCTTCTCGCGGGCGCGCTCGGCGGTGCCACTCACGCTGCCGTCTCACGCGACGATCCTGAGCGGTCTCCTCCCGCCGCACCACGGACTGCGCGAGAACGGCCTCTACCGGTTCGACCGCAGCCGCCCGACGATGGCCTCGGTCTTGAAGGCGCGCGGGTACCGGACGGGCGCCGTGGTTGGCGCCTTCGTTCTCGATCGACAGTTCGGTCTCGACGCCGGATTCGACGTGTACGACGACCGCATTCCACGCGATCCGAATGCGACGACATCGAGACTCGAAGCCGAGCGACCTGCTCGCGTCGTCACCGACGCCGCGCTGGCCGTGCTCGACACGCATCTGATCGCCGCGCCGACCGCGGCAGGCCTCTCACCATCGGCGTCGCCGTTCTTTCTCTGGGTGCACTACTACGACCCGCACTCGCCGTACGAGCCGCCGCCCGAGTACCTGGCGCGGGCCCGGGGCAACCCCTACAACGGCGAGATCGCCTACGTCGACGCAGAGATCACTCGCCTCTTCGACGGGCTCGGTCAGCGCCGCGTCTTCGATCAGCTCGTCATCGTCGTCGCCGGCGACCACGGCGAGAGCCTGGGCGAGCATGGCGAGCGGACGCACGGCATGCTGCTCTACGAGTCCGCCGTTCGCGTGCCGCTCATCATCCGCGCACCCGGACGGCTGAAGCCGGCCGTGAGGCCAGACCCGGCGAGCCTTGCCGATGTCGCACCGACCGTGCTGGCGCTTGTCGGCGGGCCCGCGCCGACCTCCGACGGCTCGAATCTCGCCCGTACGGTGTCGGGGGACCGGGAACTCTACGCCGAGACCAACTACCCCCGAGCGGCCGGCTGGAGCCCCCTCCAGTCGCTCGTCGCGGGTCAGTGGAAGCTGATCCACTCGACCTCGCCGGAACTGTACGATCTCGATCGGGATCCGAACGAGACGCGCAGCATGGCGACCGAACGCTCCGCGCTGGCGGCCGCGATGGACGCGCGCGTCAGGGAACTGGCGACGACGGCAAGCGCCGCGAGACCCGTGCCGACCAACGAGGTCCGCGAACGCCTCCGCGCGCTCGGGTACGTCGCCGCATCGCCAACGGTCACGGAGCAGGCGGGGACCAATCCCGCGCGCGAAGTCGCAGCGTGGGGTGAGTTCGAGGACGCGCTGTCGGACATCACTGCCGGTCGCGCGGCTCTCGCTCTGCCCCGCCTGAAGATGCTGGCGACGAGGTATCCCGCCGCGCAGGTCTTCTCGACGACGTATGCCCAGGCGCAGATGGCGGCGGGCCGCCCGTCGGAGGCGTTGGTCACGTACCGCGCGTCGGTGGCCCGCTGGCCAGGGGACGCGGTCCTGTTGCACGATCTCGCGGTTGCGGCGCAGGCCGCGCGCCAGCCTGCCGAGGCGCTCCGCGCGGAGCGGGCGGCGCTGGTCGTCGATCCGAACTATCCCACCGCACACAACGGCGTCGGCCTCCTGCTCGCGGACGGAGGCCGCGCCGCAGATGCGGCGGCCGCATTCGAGAAGGCGGCCACGCTCGAACCGAGCAATCCGTCGTTTTGGACGAACCTCGGCAACGCGCGCCGCGAACTTCGCGATCAGACGGGCGCAACGGCCGCCTATCAACGTGCGTTGGCGGTCGATCCCGCCTGGCCCGACGCCGCCAACGGCATGGGCGTGACCCTCGTCCAGGCCGGACGCGCTGTTGAGGCGGTCGGCTGGTTCGAGAAGGCGTTGACGCGGGCTCCCGACTTCTACGAGGCGCGCCTGAACCTCGGGATCGCGTGCCAGCAGGCCGGCCAGATCGAACCAGCCCGGCGGGCGTATCGTGCCGTGCTCGCTGCCCCGGCGAGGTACCGACAGCAACGGGACGCGGCAGCCAGGTTGCTGGAGATGGTGAAATGACCACGTCTCCCGTGCCGAGGCGGTCGAGCATCGGCGGGAACAGGACTTCGGGCCCGCTCGCTCTCCTGCTCCTCGTTCCCTTTCTCGCCGCCTGCTCCCCGCCGGCGAACTCTCCCGCCCCGCGGCCCGCGGCGGCGCGCAACCTCGTGCTCGTCACCATCGACACAATGCGTGCGGATCATGTCGGCGCGTACGGCTACACCGCGGCACGCACCCCGAGCCTCGACCGTCTCGCGAATGAGGGCACGCGCTTCGATCGCGCCTTCGCAACCGCACCCATCACCCTCACCTCACACGCCAGCCTGCTGACTGGCCGCTATCCTCCCGGACATGGTGCCCGGGACAACGGCACACCGATGCGCGGCAACGTGCCCACGCTGGGCACCGTTCTGCACGATCGCGGCTTTGCGACGGCGGCGTTCGTCGCCGCGTTCCCGCTCGATCGTCGCTTCGGCCTCACCCGAGGCTTCGACGTGTACAGCGATCGGATGCCGCGATCATCCGATGGCCGTCTCCAGAACGAGCGACCGGGCCGACAGGTAGTGGACGAAGCCATCGCATGGATGAACGGTCGTGACGCCCGGTTCTTCGTCTGGGTACACCTGTTCGAGCCGCACGCACCCTACGGCGATCCGGTCCGCGATGCCGGCAGGCCAGCCGTCGCGCGGTACGACGACGAGATCGCGACCGCAGACCGCGAGACGGGCCGCCTGATCGATGCCCTTGGCTCCCGACTCCGGGACACGCTCGTCGTCGTGGCCAGCGATCACGGCGAGGCGTTCGGCGAGCACGGCGAGATCGGCCACAGCCTGTTCGTCTATGACACGACCTTGCGAGTGGCCCTGCTGTTCCGCGGCCCCGGCGTGCCGGCCGGCCGGACCGCGGCCGCACCCGTCAGCCTCGTCGATGTCGTGCCCACCGTGATGGGACTGCTCGGCCTTTCCCGGCTGGACGCCGACGGAATCGATCTCCGGCCCGTGATCGACGGCGCCCCAGGCCCGGCCCGGGAACTCTACGCGGAATCGTTCGCGCCGCTGGTGGACTTCGGCTGGAGCCCGCTCAGAACCGTCCGGCAAGGACGCTGGAAGGCCATCGCAGCACCGCGCCCGGAACTGTTCGACGTCGAGCGGGATCCGGACGAGCGCGACGACCTGGCCGTGCAATCCACCGATGCGACGAAGGCGGCGCTCGCTGGCCTGTTGTCACGTGCCGACCGGTATTCGGGCTCCGATTTGCCGGCGGCCGACCGCCCGGCAGCCGGCGGTAGCGGGCAATCTACTGACGACGCCCGGTCGCGACTGAGCGCGCTTGGCTACGTGCAGGGAGGGCGAGCAACCGTGCGCGGCAGGCCGGATCCGAAGGACCGGCGTGGCCTCGCGGCGCGCATCGCGCAGGTGACGTCGGGAGAAATCACGGGCGACGCCCTGGTCGTGTCGCTGCGGTCGATCCTGCGGGAAGACCCGGGCAACGGGCAGATGCACCTGCGCCTTGGCGATGCGCTCATCGGACGTGGCTCGATCCCGGAAGCGGAGGCTCAGTTCGCGGCCGCCCTCTCGGCGGAGGTCCCGGGCGCCGACCCGTACATCGGGCTGGCATTCTGTCAGGCGAAGCACGGAGCACTCGACGCCGCCCTCCGCACGCTGCGCACCGCCGACAGGATCGATCCCGCGAACCCGGTCGTGCTGGCGAACATCGGCGTTCTCGAAGCCCGACGTGGACAGCAACGAACGGCCGCCGCAGCTTTGCGCCAGGCTCTCGAACTCGACCCCGACCTCCACGAGGCCCGTTTCAACCTCGCCTTGGCGCTCGCCCGGGCAGGTCAGCGGGCCGGGGCCGCACACGAGGCCCAGGAACTGCTTCGGCGCCTCCCGCTCGGTGCCCCGCAGCGTCCCGAAGTGGAACGACTGCTGGCGGCGCTTCGTTGAGGGTCCACAAGTCGGGGCACCGATCCAACCGTCTGGATGAATCCGGCCAAGATTTTGGAGTTCAAACCAGGACTCGCGCACTCCACAGTAGAATCATCCAGTCCTGTCAACGACTTAGCGCCGTACCCCACAGCTGAGCCAATGGCCTGCGGCTTGCGTTGTCGAAGTGCAGGTTTCCCTCGAGCCATTGTTGTATCCACCGACCGTCGGCGTATCCGGAACGAGGAGGGTTAGGCATGAGACGAGTTGTACTCTTGTCGGTCGTATTCGCCCTGTTGCTGGCGTTGCCCGCGATGGCACAGCAGACGACAGGCACAATCGCCGGGAAGATCGTCGATCAGCAGGGAGCCATCATCCCTGGCGCGAGCATCACGGCAACCAACGCCGCCACCGGCTTCAACCGGACCGTGGTGTCGGATGCGGTCGGCCTGTACCGAATTGCCGCGCTGCCAGTCGGCACCTACGACGTGAAGGTCGAACTCTCCGGGTTCCAGCCGACGGAGCGGAAGGGCGTCGTAGTCAACCTGGGTCAGTCGATCGACATCGAGTTGCAGCTCCGCGTGGCGTCGATGGCCGAGACGGTGACTGTGACCGGCGAGACCCCGCTCATCGAGACGACCTCATCGGCGGTCGGTGGCGTCGTTGACGTGAACAAGATCGAGGCCATGCCGCTCAACGGCCGGCAGTTCGCCAACCTGGCGATGACGATCGCGGGCGTCGGCATGGGGTTCCACTCCGACCCGACCAAGAGCACCCAGTATTCGCCGCAGATTGCGGGCGGCAACGGCCGCAACGTGAACTACCAGATTGACGGCGGCGACAACAACGACGACACGGTCGGCGGCCTGTTGCAGCTCTTCCCGCTCGAGGCGATCCAGGAATTCAACATGATCACCTCGCGCTACAAGGCGGAGTACGGCCGCAGCAACGGCGGCGTCATGAACATCGTGACCAAGGGCGGCACCAACAAGTTCGGCGGCTCGTGGTTCACGATGCTGCGCGACAAGTCGCTGAATGCCGAGACGCAGAGCGAGAAGATGGCCGACGTCGCCAACGTCGCGGCGGGCACACCGGCCACCGGCAAGAACGCCTATCGCCGCTACCAGTTCGGCGGGTCGTTCGGCGGGCCGATCGCGCTCAACAAGGCCCACTTCTTCGTCGCGGCCGAACGGACGTCGCAGACCACCAAGCAGATCGTCGACACGTTCGGCATGTTCCCGTCGCAGGACGGCGCATTCGACATCCCGGTGACGGAGAACCTCTTTACCGGCAAGGCCACGATGAACCTCACGCCGAACCAGTACCTCTCGGTTCGGTACGGCCGGAACACCAACGCGCAGGTCTACAACGCGAGCAAACGCTCGGTCCCCGACAACTGGGGCGACAGCACGAACACGTTCAACTCGATCAACGCCAACCACAACTGGGTGCTCGGCGGGACGAAGCTGAACGAGTTCATCTTCCAGTACGCCGACTTCCAGAACAACATCACCTCGCGGTCGAACCAGCCGCAGGAGTCGTTCCCGAACGGCGTGACGATCGGCTACAACAGCAACACGCCGCAGACCACCATCCAGCACAAGTTCCAGTTCCGCGACGACTTCTCCTGGCACATGGCCGGCAAGGGCGGCCTCGGCCACGACTTCAAGACGGGCGTGAACGTCATCTATGAGCCGCGACTGTTCATCACCTTCAACGCCGGGTCGGGCGCCTACGCGTACACGCACCTCGACAACACCCGGACCGGGCCGATCAGCGCCATCAGCCTCGGGTCGGCCGGGGCGGGCGTGAACCTGCCGATGAACCAGTACGGGGTCTATTTCCAGGACGACTGGCGCGTCAACGACCGCCTGACGGTGAACGCGGGGATCCGGTACGACATCGTCACCGGGTTCGCCATCGACCAGTCGACGGTAACGAACTTCCAGAAGATGCAGACGGCGGCGGCGGCTGGCCGGTTCGCCGGCGTGCCGGCGTTCGGGGATTGGGGCAAGAGCCCGCAGGAAGACAAGAACAACATCCAGCCACGCATCGGCATCGCATGGGACGTGCGCGGGAACGGCAAGGACCTCGTCCGCGGCGGCTGGGGAATCTACTACGACTTCGGCTACACGAACGCCAACATCCTGTTCGCCGCGCTGAACACCGTCGGCGGCCAGGGCTCGGTGTACCAGGTCAGCGGCATCTCCTCGGGCATCAAGAATGCCAACGGCACCTTCTTCAAGGTCGGCGACCCGATTGGTGCGATCACGTCGCCCAACGAGATCGCCAATCCGAACGGTCCGTTCTTCAACAGCCACGTCGCCTCGCCGCGCATCCTCCAGCCGTACACCAACCAGTGGTCGGCTGGCTGGTCGCACCAGCTCTCGGCCTCCACGGTGGTCGACATCGACTACGTGGGCACCCGCGGCCACGACCTCGGCGTGCGCTGGGCATTGAACACCCGCATCAATGGCGGTGCCCGCCGCTTCGCGGATCTGGCGTTGAGCCCCGCGAACCCGACGTTCGACCTCAGCGTCGGCGCGAGCAAGTTCGACGGCGTGACCTTCGGGATCCGGCGCCGGATGTCCAAGCACGTGTCGTACAACGCGTGGTACATGCTGTCGAGAGCCACGGGGCTCGGAGGCCTCGCGATTGACGAACTGACCACGAACCTCGTGCAGGACGCCACACAGCCGTTCGCCGACGTTCAGTGGGGCCCGGCGGGCCGGTCCGACGCCCGCCACAAGATCACGATCAGCGCGGTGATCGAGGCGCCCTACGGGATCAACATCTCGCCGATCTTCCGGTACCGCTCGGCGCTGCCCGCCCACATCTTCGACGGTCGGGACCTGAACAAGGACGGCGTGACGAACGACATCGGCCCGACCGCCTACGAGTTCACCGGCCTCAACTCGAACAACCAGCCGACCTGGAAGGAGGTCGGCGCGTGCACGAACATCAACTGCGGGCGCGGCGCACCGCTGTCGCAGATGAACCTGCGCGTGAGCAAGGCGTTCAGGCTCCCGTCGAACATGCACTTCGAGGTGATCGGCGAGATCTTCAACTTGTTCAACGCCATCAACCCGGCGTTCGGTAGCGGCGCGTCGTCGTCGTTCCGCCAGTTCACCGGCACCGGTGCGCCGAACGCCAGCTTCATGGTTCCGACCGCCTATGCGGGTGACAACGGTCAGCCCGAGCAGCGTGTCGGCCAGATCGGCTTCCGGTTCACCTTCTAGAAAAGGATGAAGGATGAAGGATGAAGGATGAAGGATGAAGACGGAACGCTGAACGCTGAACGCTGAACGCAAACGGGGCCGGGCGAGTCACTCGCCCGGCCCCTTCGTTCGTACCCCGATCCCTGACCCCTGTCGCCGAATCCCTCTTCTCTACTTCACCGTGGGCTTCGGCACCGGCTTGAGCTGGTACCCTTTGCGCGACCACACGGTGATGTCCTTGCGCGTCGGCACCTTCACCTCGAGCGTCCGTCGCTTCTTGGTGGGATCGGGGTTGCTGGAGTAGTAGCCCAGCACGTAGTAGTCGCTCGTCTCAGCGTCGATGCGCTTGAGCGCACGGTCGAAGTCGTTCTGGTTGACGACGGCAATGCCGCCGGTCTCGTCGGCCAGGACACGCAGGCTGTCCTGCGACTTGCGAATGTAATCCTGCCACTCGGTCGGATCCACCTGCTCATCGATATCCGGTCCGCCCACCAGGCCCCGCGGGTCGATGGTGTACATCGTCACGTTGGCGCGGTTCGCCGTGCGTGTCAGGTCCGCGAGTTCCCGCGCGAGGTCGGCGTCAGCGAACTGCTGTCCCTGCCGCTGCCAATCCACTTCCTGCTCGGCCTGCTGCTGTGCGGACGCGTCCTGCCCCTGCGGCGTCGGCTGCTGATCCATGTAGTTCTTCTTGCGCGCATCGGAGAACGGGTTGAAGTCGTAGCCGTTGCTGACGTAGATGAGCGCCTTGCGCCGGTTGTGGACGCCTTCCAGGTTCTTCATGAGGTCGTAGGCCGTCGAAAACGCCACGTGGGCGCGATACCGCACCTCGTTCGGTCCCTCCGAGGTTTCGCCCCCCGTGATGATGTCGTTCGGCTTCAGTCCGTTCCCGGCGATCTTCTTGATCGCCTCGTCGAGCCGCTTGATGTCGTACGTCATGTCGATCGCCAGCGACGATGGCCCGGTGGAGACGATGCCGAACATGTCGCCGTCGTGGACGAGCGTCTTGCGAATCTTCGTGAAGAGTTCGCGGATGCGGCCGGTGTTCCTGAAGTCGAGGTGCAGGTCGTCCACGAAGAAGATGAAGATCCGCCCCGCTGCGTCGTTTGTCGGACGCGGCGGTGGAAGGATGATGCCTTCCTCGGGCGGCGGCGGAGGCGCGGTCAGCGGGCTGAACTGCCGCCCGCCATGGAACAGGGTCATCGTCGTGATGTCCTGCTTCACGCCGTCCTCGTACACCTCGAAGTCGCCGGGCTTGAGGTCCGAGACGAACTGGCCCTTGTTGTCGCGGGCGATGACGTCGGTCGTCACCAGATCGATCCGCACCCGAAACGTCGGCGTCTGCGGAACGATGTCGGTGCGGTTGGGCGCGGTCTGCTGCTCATCGGACGACGCCTGCGCTGCAAGACCGATCGAGCACAACCCGGCGGCAAGCATTGCGAGGGCGAATCGCTTCCCCTTCATCTTCATGCCCTTAGTATATCCGCGGCTCATAGGTGTTGTCCCCGACACGAGCGGGTGCGAGGTGCGGTCGGCGGCCGGCACGCTGACTTCTGATGTTTAGACGAGCGGGGGCCGCGCGCGGACGGGCGACCCGTGCGGGAAACTGGGCGGGCTGCTGGGGGCGGCTCGAGCGGCGCCCCTACCGTTTCGGCTTGCGGGAGACAGGCTTGGCGGCAGCTTTCTTCGGATGCGCGCGTTTCACGGCGGCAGGCTTCGGCACCTGTCGGGCGGGCGCGGGGGAGCGCTTGGCCGCTTCCGCCGGACGTCTGGCCGGCGCGGCTGCCCGGCGTGGTTCAGGTGCGTGGCGCCTGGCCGGCGCGGCGGGCGCCTTGAACGCCAGGTTGAACCGCATCTGATCGCCCACCGGGTGATAGGTCCAGATCTCCGCCACCGCAATGCTGTGCACGTCGCACAGCCGGCGGGCGGCCTCGACCGAACCGGTCGGAATGTACAGATGGAACGCCGCGCGCAGCCTGGCGAGCCGTGCCCACTGGGCAAGCGCCTCGAGATTGTTGACCGACTCGGCCGTTTCGACTTCGATGACGATCTCGGGTTTGTGGCTGCCGGTCAGTGACGCCAGCAGGACATCAGGGTACAGGAGGTTGTCACCCTGCGGAATCGGCGTCGTTTGCTCGGCGCCAACGTTGATGGCCGCCAGGTACTTGCGCCGCCAGCGCGTCTGGAGCAGGCGGATGACCCGGTCGTGCTCGAGCTGTTCGCGGACCGGGCGGACGAGGATGGGCGTCACACGGCCTCCACAAAGACCTTCACCGAGGGCGGAGAGAAGACCAAGCGCGCGATTATAACACCCCGTGGTGGCGAATCCAGCCGGAAACCGCCACTCCACACCGCCCCCTGTGCAGATATGCCATACTTGATCGGTTTCACGTCAGATAATCGAAGGTGAGGCGAAAGTCTCCTGAAAAGGTGGATTTGTGACCGTCCCGACCGACCGATTCCTCCGAGCCTGCAGACGGCAGACCGTCGATGCCACCCCCGTCTGGTTCATGCGGCAGGCTGGCCGCTACATGCCGGAATACCGCGAGCTGCGTGCACGGTACTCGATGCTGCAGATGTGCCAGACGCCCGAGCTCGCGGCCGAGGTGACGCTCCAGCCCATCCGGCGCCTGCCGCTCGACGCGGCCATCATTTTCTCGGATCTGCTGCTTCCGCTGCAGCCGCTCGGCCTCCCGTTCGATTTTGTCAAGGGTGAGGGCCCGCAGGTCGAGCGCCCGATCCGCAGCGAATCGGACGTCGACCGGCTGACCGGCTTCGAGCCGCGCGAAGGCCTGCGGCCGGTGCTCGACGCGATCCGCCTCGTCAAACACGAGCTCGGCGGGCACATCCCGCTCATCGGCTTTGCGGGCGCCCCGTTCACGCTGGCGTCCTACGCCATTGAGGGCGGCCACTCGAACCACTATGCGCACACCAAGGCGCTGATGTACGGCAACCCCGCCGCGTGGCACCGGCTGTGTGACCTGCTCGCCCGAACGTCCGGCGAATACCTCGTGGCCCAGGTCGAAGCCGGGGCAGACGTCGTTCAGGTGTTCGACTCCTGGGTGGGTGTGCTGAGCCCCGCGGACTACCGCGAGTTCGTCCTGCCGCACGCCAGGCTGATCTTCGACATCGTGCGGGCGACTGGTGTGCCCACGATCTACTTCGGGACGGGGACGGCCACGCTGCTCGGCCTCATGGCGGAGGCCGGCAGCGATATCGTCGGCGCCGACTGGCGGATCCCGCTGGACGAGGCATGGGACCGCATCGGCCACGACCGCGGCATCCAGGGCAACCTGGACCCGGCCCTCCTGCTCGGGCCGCGTGACCGGATGCTGGCAGGCGCCGGAGACGTACTGCGGCGGGCGGCTGGCCGTCCCGGTCACATCTTCAACCTGGGCCACGGGATCCTCCCTGGCACCCCGATCGATCAGGCCATCGCGCTCGCGGAGTACGTCCACCAGTACCTGCCGCCGACCACCGACCGGGTCGCCGTGAACCGATGACGGGCACGACCATGTCCACAGGCGTCCTGCTGATGGCCCACGGCACGCCTTCGTCGCTCGGCGAGATGGAGCCGTATTTGACGAAGGTCCGCGGTGGGCGCCCGCCCTCCGAGGATCTGCTGGCGGAGATGTGCCACAACTACGGTGCGATCGGGGGCCGCTCACCGCTCACCGACATCACGCTGCGCCAGCGGAACGGACTGCGGGACCTGCTCGGGCCGCGCTACAAGGTGCTCGTCGGGATGCGAAACTGGCACCCGTTCATCGCCGACGTGCTGCGCGCCCTCAACTGGTCGTCGGTGTCGCGCCTGATAGGCATTCCGCTGGCACCGCAGTTCTCCACACTGAGCGTGCAGAAGTACGTGGAGGCGGCCGAGGGGGCGTTGCCAGCAGGCATCGCGCTCGAGTGCGTGCGTTCGTACCATGATCACCCGCTGCTCGTCCAGGCGTTCGCGGAGCGAATCCGCGAAGCGGGCGGGCCGGCGGCGGATGAACTGGTGGTCTTCACCGCCCACGCCCTGCCCGAGCGGATCATCCGCGGCGGCGATCCGTATCGCGACCAGGTGGTCTCGACCGCCTGCGCCGTGGCGTCGGCCGCGGGAATCGCGCGCTACGACCTCGCGTTCCAGAGCGCAGGCCGGACGCCCGAACCGTGGATCGGGCCCGACCTGTCGGTCCTGCTGCGCGAACGCGCCGCCACCGGCGTACGTCGGGTGCTGGTCGTGCCCGTCGGGTTCGTCTGCGATCACACCGAGATCCTGTTCGACATCGACGTGCAGGCCCAGGCTACCGCCGCCGAGTCCGGCATCGCACTCCGGCGGACCGAATCGCTAAACACCTCTGCCACGTTCCTCCGGCTACTGGCGGACCTCGTGAGAACCGCAGCATTCGACGACACACCAACGGCGACCTGACCACGAAGGACACCAGGGACACGAAGAACGGCGGGGAGAAATGGGCGTGAATCGTCTGGACGTCGCGATCGTCGGGGGAGGGATCGCCGGGTTGGCGACTGCGTACGAACTGCATCGACGCGGTATCGCATTCCAACTGCTGGAGCAGGCGGAGCGGCCGGGGGGGGTCATCCTCACCGAGCATCGCGACGGCTTCACCTACGACGCCGGCCCGGACGCGCTGCTCATCCAGAAACCCGCGGCGATCACGCTCTGTCGTGAACTCGGGCTCGGCGACCGCCTCTTCCCCACCAGCAAACCGCGCGCGGCGTTCATCCTGCGGCAAGGGCACCTGCATCCGCTCCCGGAGAGTTCCGTCCTCGGAATCCCGCGCAACGTCACCGCCCTGGCGGCCACACGGCTGTTCTCGATCGTCGGCAAGGCGAGGATGGGCGCCGAGCTGTTCATCCCCAGGCGCGCCGACGGAACGACCGACGAATCGATCGCGTCGTTCATCGGTCGCCGGTTCGGTTCGGAGGCCGTCACCTACCTCGCCGAACCGCTGCTCGCCGGCATCCATGCGGGCGACGTGAACCGCCTGTCGATGCGGGCCCTCTTCCCGCGTTTCCTCGACGCCGAGCGCAAGCATGGCAGCGTCCTTCGCGCGTTCCGGCAGATCCGCCAGCCGAAGGCGTCGAACGGCGCCTTCATGTCGCTTCCCGGTGGCCTCGCCGAGATCGTGGATGCGCTCGTGCGCGTGCTGCCTCCAGACTCGATCTCCCTTGGCGCTCCCGTCCGGATGATCGAGCGGGGCGACGATGGATTCCGGCTGCTGATGCCGTCTGGCGAGGCAGTGATTGCACGCGCGGTCGTCGTCTGCACACCCGCGTTCGTGGCCGCTGCACTGCTCCGCCGTCTCGACGCGAAGTTGGCGTCGCTCTGCGACGCCGTCCCGTACGCGTCGAGCGCGACGATTACGCTCGCCTACCGGCGCGGCGATGTCGGGCATCCGCTGCTTGGCTCGGGCTTCGTGATTCCGCGAGTGGAGGAGACGGTCATGATGGCCGGGTCGTGGGTCTCGTCGAAGTGGCGGCACCGCGCGCCGGAGGGACACGTGCTGCTGCGCGCGTTCGTGGGCGGGGCACGCGACCCGCGGGCGATGGACCGCGATAACGCCGACCTCGTCGAAGTGGCGGCCGCCGAGATGGGACAGCTTCTGGGCATCCGCGCGCAGCCGCTGTTCACTGACATCCACCGCTGGGACCACGCGAACGCACAGCACGAGGTCGGCCACCTCGACGTCGTGGCCGCGATCGAGCGCCGGCTGGCCGACTGGCCGGGGCTCTATGTGACCGGGTCCGGGTTCCGTGGCGTGGGCGTACCGGACTGCGTCGCCGATGCCCGTGCCGTCGGTGAGCAGGTCAGCCAGTTTGTGGGCCGGCAACCGTCGGTTGTTCAGCAGGCCGACGAGAACCGGCGAGCCTGAACACATCCTGCTAGAATGTGCCTATGATTCGTGCGATCTCCCGTCCCTCCTTCCTCCTCGCCGTCATTCTCGGCTGCGCGGTGGCGCTGTCGACACCCGCGACGCCGGCCGGCTCTGTGTCAGCCCAGTCTTCCGCACAGTTGACGCCCGAGCTGCAGAAGCTGCTGAGCCAAATCAAGCAGGTGGACTCCGGGCAGTTGGCCATCTCGGAAGAAGACGGCCGATTCCTCAGGGTGATGGCGGCTACGAGCCGCTCGCGGCGGGCGCTCGAGATCGGGTCGGCCAGCGGCTACAGCGCCATCTGGATCGGCCTCGGCCTGCGGGAGAGCGGGGGCCGCATGGTGACGATCGAGTACGACGCGCAGCGAGCCAAGGAGGCGGCGGAGAACATCCGCCGCGCCGGCCTCGCCGACATCGTCCAAGTGGTGCAGGCCGACGCGTTCAAGGAGATCCCGAAGCTGCCGGGCACGTTCGACTTCGTCTTCCTCGATGCCTGGAAGAAGGACTACAGGCGCTTCCTCGATCTGGTCGTGCCGCGGCTCGATCCGGGCGGCCTCTTCCTCGCCCACAACGTGGTGAACAAGGGGAAGGAGATGCCCGATTTCCTCGAAGCGATCGAGAAGAGCCCGGCACTGCTCACGGCCATCGTCACGCCCTCGGGCGAGGGCATCTCGATGTCGTACAAGCGCAGATAGTCGCGCCGTGACCGGCAGCCTCGTGCTACTTCTTGGGCGCCTGGTGTTGCATCATACCGCGACGACCGGGCCCGCCCGGCCCCATTCCCATCGGCCCGAAGCCGATGCCCTGCTCTCGCGCGATCTTCTTCTGATCCGAGGTCAGCACCCCCGCGACCTTCGCCATCGTGTCGATGTGGGAGTCCATCATCTGAGCCTGGAGCTGCTGAATCTGCGCGGCGATGGCCTTGGCGGCCGTCACGTCGGGTGAGTCGCCGAAGATCGCAGCCTGCAGCTTCTTGTGCAGGTCGCCCATCGCGTCGGGCTGGCGCTGGTGCTGAGCCTGCTGATCCGCCATGATCTGGTGAATCTGGGTCTTCTGTTCCTCGGTGAGGTTCAGCGCCGCGAACGGCCCGCTCCCCATCGGTCCAGGCCCGCCGTGCCGCATGCCGGCGCCCTGCCGGTGCATCAGCGTGCCCTGGGCACCCTGCTGCTGCGCGGTCACCATTGCCGCGATCGACACCACCATCGCCACCGCCATCACCGTTCCAATCAGTCCTCGCATGGTCGTCTCCTCTGCCTGGTTGATCTGTACCTGTTCGTCGTGTCTTCAACACCGAGACCGCAAAGCCCGCGGAGATATTCCTGTGTGCCGTCTCCGCGAACACCGCGTGCCCGGCGTCGTATCGTGATCCACCTATCCGCCTATCCGCCTGCTACTCCGGCGGGTGCCGCATCCCTCCTCCTGGCATCGCGTGCAGCGCTGGCGCCAGTTGATCGAACCGCTGTTGCTGCTTGGCATCGAGCAGGCCTCGGATCTCGGCACGGAGCGCTTGCTGCTCGTCCCGCATCCGACCCTGCATCTCGGTGCGGATGGCATCCAGGCGTCCACGCCGCTCGTCGAGGATCGCGCGGAGTTTCTCGCGCTGTGCGGGCGTCAGGTTGAGTTCCTCGTTGAGCCGGTCGTGCAACCAGCCGGGCCGAGGCATCATCTGTCCCCGCCCGGCGCCGCCCATCCGGCCCGGACCGCCGCCCGCCCCGGGCATCGGGACGCCCATTCCCATGCGCCACGGCCGGCCGGCAGGATGGAGGACGTAGCGGTCCACGATCACCCCGCCCGCACCACCGGCGAGCGCGACGAGCACCACGAAGAGGACGAGCCACACCATCGACTGCTTACCGAGCATCGCGCTCACCTCCAGCGGCCTTCGTCAGTTGCTCGCCGAGCAGCGAAGCGAGCACCTCCTCGTCGCTCACGTCCGGACGCAGAGCGGCCACCGCCCCTGTCGTGCCGCCCGTCCCAGTCTCGCCGCCGAGCGCCCAGGCCTCGATCGCGTTGGTGGCCTGGGCCGACGGGCTCGACTCGCCGGGCGCCTGGTTCCCGATCAGCAGCGCCAGCACCGTGAGCGCCGCCGCAACCGGGAGCGTCCATTCGGCATATCGCCGCCAGTCCATGCGCGACAACGGCCCGCTCGATTCATCCGCGGCTACGCGGGCGAGAACGCGGGCGCTGAAGTCGCCCGGCACACCAACGGCCGGTCGTGCGGCCAGTACCGACCGGGTCGTGCCGTTGGCCTCTCGCAGCGCGTGACACTGCCTGCAATTCTCGACGTGGGCGCCGAGCGCCGCCCGCTCCTCGCCGCTCAGTCCGCCGTCGGCGTCGCGCACGATGAGCGATTCCGCCGCGTGACAGGTGAGCATCAGCGTTCTCCCTTCCGCCGCGGCCCCGGCTCGGCATCTCCGGGCTCGCCGCCCACGAGCGTCGACAGCATGGGCCGAAGCCGGGCACGGCCCCTCGCGATCCTCGACATCACCGTTCCGATCGGCACTCGCAGCACGTCCGCGATCTCCTTGTACTCGAGGCCCTGGATGTCGCGGAGCGTCACGGCCACCCGAAAATCGGGGGGCAGGCGCCTCAGCGCACGATCGATGGCGTCCCGCCGCTCGGTGGCCCGCTCGAAGTCGTCCGGTGCCGCCAGGTGGTCGAGCGCGTCTGCCGCCTCTACTCGTTCCTTCCGGCAAAACCAGTCCAGGAACGACCGTCGCGCCATGTGACCCCGGATGACATTGAGGGCGACGGCGTAGATCCACGTCCGAAAGGTGCTCTCGCCGCGAAAACCCTCGAGCCCCTTGTACACCTTCACGAATACGTCCTGGGCCAGGTCGTCGGCGTCCACGTCGCTCGCCGTCAGTGCCCGGGCGAGGTTGAGGATCACCGCCTGGTAACGGCGAACGAGGCCGGCAAATGCCTCCTGGCTTCCCTCGCGGGCCTGCTCGACCAGTTCGCAGTCAGGATCCACTCACACGCTCCCTGCCCCCTGTTTCGTTAGACCGGGCTGACACCGATTCTATTCCCGGTTCCCTCTTGGCGGCTTTCCGGTTACCATTCGCGTTTCACGCTCCCCGCGACCACCCAAGGACCACAGATGATTCGACGTCCCTTCGGAGCCCCGGCTGCCGGTCTCGTGCTGGCTGTCCTGTTGACCGCTCTCTTCCCCACGATTCGTGCGCAGGCACCGCTGGCCGACCGGTGCGTGGTGCCCGCGTCGATTCGCGATGCCGTCGTCGACGAGTTCTCCGGCGAACGGGCGATGGTTCACGTGCAGATGCTGGCGGCCAATCGCGGCCGTCTTCCCGAGGAGTTCAGCGGCGCGTTCGTCGAGACGACCTATATCGAGAAGGAGGCAACGCGGGCCGGTCTCTCGGATGTGAAGGTGGACTACTTCCCCGCCAGCGACGCCTGGCAGGCCGATGAGGCCGAGTTGTGGATGGTGCAGCCCGTCGCCAGGAAGCTGGCCAGTCTCACGCAGGTGCCGGCGGCGCTCGCGGCCGGCAGCGCCAGCGCCGACGTCGAGGCCGAGATGGTCTATGTCGGTGCGGGGCGGGACGAGGATTTCGCGCGCAGGCCGGTGACCGGCACGATCGTCCTCGGTAGCGGCTCTGTGGGCAGCCTGTTCCCGCAAGCGGTCACCGCGGGCGGCGCGCTCGGCGTGCTCGGCACCGGCAGCGCGGGCGTGAGCGCCAACTCCGCCGGATACACGCTCGATCAAATCGGATGGCAATCGGTCTCGCCGAAAGACAAGGGCGGGTTCGGCTTCGTGCTCTCGCTCCGGCAGTTTGCCGAGCTTCAAGCACTCGCGGAGAAGGGGACCAAGGTGGTGCTGCGGGCCCGCGTCCGCACGCGGCGCCTGCCCTATCGGATGAACGTCGTCTCCGCGAGGATCCCCGGTTCGGATCCGGCGGCAGGGGAACTGCTCCTCGTCGCGCACGCGTTCGAGAACCTCGGCACACCTGGCGCCAACGACAACTGCACCGGCGTCGCCACCGTGCTCGAGGCGGGCCGTACGCTGTCGCGCCTCATCGCCACCGGCCGCCTCGCTCCACCCCGTCGGAGCATTCGCTTTCTCTGGGTTCCCGAGATCGCCGGCTCGAGGGCGTTTCTCGAGCAGAATCCCACGCTCTCTCGGACGCTCCTCGCCGTGTTGAACTTCGACATGACGGGCGCGGATCTGAAGAAGACGGACACCTACCTGCGGCTGAAGATGACGCCGGATTCCAGGCCGAGCTACCTGAACAGCTTGATCGGCAACCTGCTGCAGTTCGTCGACCAGACGGAGATCCGCACGCAGACCGGCAACAACGGGATCTTCAACTACCGGATGGTCCCGTACATCCCCGCGAGCGATCACGCGGTGTTCCTCGACGCCGGCATTGCCGCCATTCAGTTCAATCACTGGCCCGACAATTTCTACCACAGCAGCGGCGACACGGTCGCCAACGTCGATCCGACCGAGATGAAACGGGTCGGCGTGACCGCGGGATCGGCCTTCTACTATCTGGCCAACGCCGGACCGCTCGAAGCGCAGCAACTGGCGTGGGAGGCCGAAGCGGCGGCTGAGAAGTGGGTCGCGGAAGTCGCACGCCAGAGCGTCCGGCTGTTGGGCGATGACGCCTCTCGTCTGGCCGAGCGCGACAGCGCCATGCGGAACAAGGTTCACGGTGCCTTCGCGCGCGGACGCGGCGATATCGAGTCCGTGCTCTCGCTCGCCAGGACGCCGGAGGTTGCCGCGACCGTCACCTCACTCGTCTCGACGCTCGAAGTGGCTCGCGACGCCCAACTCCGGAAACTCAACGTTGTCTACCGTGAGACCGCCGCACGCCTTGGCGTGAAGCCCGTCCCGTCAACCCTGACCGACGAAGAACGCCAGTGGGCGCTCGTCGTTCCGCGTCGTGTGCCCAAGCCCGCCGCGGCGGACAGCGAACGTTCGCCGGACCCGATGGGCCCCCGCCGGGGCGGAGAGCGCACGCGCCCGCGGGGCCTGCCGGGGCTCTCGGCCTCCGAGGTGGCCAGCTTCGTCGACGGGACCCGCAGCGTGCTCGACATCTACAACCTCGTGCGGGCCGAGTACGGTAACGTGACGACGAGCAATCCGGACTTCAAGTTCGCGTGGGTGATTACACCCGAGTCGCCCGACGTCGAACTCGGAGCGGTGGCAGGCGTGCTGCAGGGTCTCGAGAAGACGGGCACGATCGAGATGGTCAAGCGAGCGTCGAAGTAGACAGGCGGGTCTTGTGATGGTGTTCTCGCCGGCCTCGCGCGGGCGTCTGACTCGCCGGGATATCGGCCGCTTTCCGGGCGACACGCTATTCGATCGCCTGGGCCGGGCCCTGTGCGAGGCGGGGTGCCTGCCTCGCAAGGAACTGTACGAGGCGTGGGAGATGGCGCGTCGGGTGCGCCGGTTGTTCCGCGGCGGGCGCGTCGTCGATCTGGGGGCCGGTCACGGCCTGCTCGCGCAGGCCATGCTGCTCCTGGACGACTCCTCGCCGTGTGCGCTCGTGGTGGACAAGACGTTGCCGCCCTCGTGCGCAAAGGTGCACGAGGCGCTGCTTCAGGTCTGGCCGCGCCTGTCGGGGCGCGTCTCGTTCCTGGCCACGTCCATGGACGACGTTGAGTTGTTCGCGACCGACGTCGTCGTTTCCAGCCACGCGTGTGGGCGGCTGACCGACGTGATTCTCGATCGCACCGTCGCGTCACAAGCGCGCGTCGCCGTCCTCCCGTGCTGTCACAACCTCGCCGCCGGAGATGCCGGCAATTTCACCGGGTGGGTCGCCGGCCCGCTTGCCATCGACATCACGCGCGCGTGGCGTCTCCAGCAGCACGGCTACCGCATCTGGACCGAGACCATCCCGGCCGGCATCACCCCAAAGAACCGCCTGCTGCTTGCAGCACCACGGGCTAGAACCGGATGACCGCCTTTCGCGCGGCGATCGGGCCACCCGTCAGCGGGACTGCCCCGAGCGGGTTTCCCACGCGTCGTCCCGGCAGATCCGACGGCAGGATCGGACGCTCAGTGACCACGACGTCGATCCGCAGCGTCTTGGAGTCACGAAACACAGCCATGCGGAGCGTGTCGCCGATCTTGACGCTCTTCAGCGCGGACTCCAGCTTGCCGGGTCCGTCAACGCTGCTGCCGTTCAGTTCCGTGATGATGTCGCCGCCCAGAAGGATCGGCTGGCCTCCAATCGTCAGTTCGAACTCGCCATCCTGGATGTCGGCCTTCTCCGCCGGGCTCCCCGGCTCGACCGCTTCCACGAGGAAGCCGTCGGCCAGCGGAATGCGCAGCAACTCCTTCAGCGCGGGCACGACGAACTGTCCCTGCACGCCGACCCACGACCGAATGACCCGCCCATCCCTCATCAGTGCGGGCAGGATGCCCTTGACCAGGTTCACCGGCACGGCGAATCCGATGTTCTGGGCGTCGGGAACGACGGCCGTCGTGATGCCCGCCACGTCACCACAGCGATCGACCAGCGGCCCGCCCGAGTTGCCGGGGTTGATGGCGGCGTCGGTCTGAATGAGCGGCTCGGTGAGGGAGAACGACGGCCCCGGCAGCATGCGATTCACGGCCGAGACGATGCCGCGCGTCAACGTCTGGTTCAGGCCGAGCGGATTCCCGATCGCGTACACCTCGTGTCCGACGTCGAGCCGATCGGAGTCGCCGAAGCGCGCCACCGGCAGGTCGCCAGACGCCGGCGCCTGGATGCGGATGACGGCGATGTCGAACACGGGGTCGGCGCCCACGAGTTGCGCCGTCAGGAAAGCACCGTTGTCGAGCGCCACGGTGATGATCTGCCGACCGAAGACGACGTGCGAGTTCGTCACGATGAGGCCGGACTTGTCGAAGATCACTCCAGATCCGGACACACGCTGGATACGATGATCGATGTCGTATGGGTTGATCGAACTCGCGTTGATCAACACCACCGACGGCGACACGCGCCGATACAACTGCGCGAGCGTCTCCTGGCAGGGAGCGGCGCCCAAGGCCTGAGCCGATCCGCCGTCAGCCTGCGCCGCGAGCGCCCCACTGGCCCCGGAGATCCAGAGCACGCCGGCGAGGACGCCGGCCGCCAACCGAGATTCGTTGCGCATCATGCCTCCGAACGCGATCACTGTTCCGTGACCACTGCACATTTCCACCGTATCACAGAGGCACGTTCCCTCCGCTCCACGCTGATCCCTCGCCCTCTCCGCCGTCCGAACGCCCGCGGCGGCATCCTGGGGGTCGGCTTCAGGGCGCACGGCTTCACGGAGGGCCGGCGCTCACGGTACAGCGGTACCTCGATGTATTGACCGAGACGTTCATGGTCCGGCATCTGCAGCCCTGGCACGAGAACATCAACAGTCCTACCGACCCTGCGGGATCTCCTGGCGTGTGAACTTCAGGTCCCACACGCGATCCTGCACGATGCTGAACGTCACGACGCGTCCCGAGCCATCCCGCCGAAAGATCACCGTTCCGATTGGCGCGACGAACGCGTCGGCGTACGCCGGTTTCAGGGTGACGGTCACATCGGGACGACGCTTCAGCCGCAGTTCGCCGTTCTCGACGACCGCGGTCATCGTCACCTCGGCCTCGTCGCTCGAGTAGGAACCGGCGTACTCCGCCAACTGCGTCGGCGTCGGCTTCACCGCGATGGCTCGTTCGAGCGTCGCGCCCGTCCCATTGGCGGCATCGAGGCGAGCGCCCTTCTCGCCGGCGAACTCCAGCGTCCTGCCGCCGTCGGCCGAGACGAACCGCGAGGCAGACAGCGGCACGAAGGTCCCCGGGCCGGCCTCGGACGAACCTGCGGGCACGGTCAAGCCCGCGGCGACACGCAGTGTGGCCTGGTCGCGCTGGATCGTGAGCGGGGCACCGGACCTCGTGCTCCGGTAGAGGCCGGCGCGTAGGTCGAGTTGATCCGCAGCAATCGCGATACCCTCCACGGGTTCCGGGTTCCGCGCCCGCTCGCCAAGATAGATGTCGGCGACGGCGTGCGCATAGCGGCCGGCGGCGGCGCTGGCCGAATTGCAGAGCACGGCAACCGAGAGCCGCTCGTCGGGGAACCTCGTGAGGAACGCCTGGTATCCGGCCGTCGAGCCGCTGTGGGAGATCTCCCGGAGCCCCTTGTACTGCCCGACGAAGAGCCCCAGGCCGTAGTCGTGGCGGCGCCCGTCGGTGAACCGCCCTGGCTCCTCCTGGAGCCGGACGAACTCCGCGTCGCCGACCTTCGGTGCGGCGAAGTTGCCATTCCACGTCAGCAGGTCCGCGACCGTGGTCAGCAGGCCGCCGTTGCCGTGCACGTTCTCGAACGGCATCTCGGTGGCAAAGCGCCCGCCCTGTTCCGAATACGCGATGGCCCGCCCCCTGACGATGCGGGTGAAGTCGTCACGCCACGACGTGTGGGTCATGCCCACCGGCGCGAAGACGCGTTGCCGGGTGAACTCGGCGAATGGCTGGCCGCTCACGCGCGCCACGACGATCGCGGCGAGATTGTACCCGGTGTTGGAATACGACCAGTCGGTGCCTGGCTGGAAGTTCAAGGCTCGCTGGCGGCTGGCGATCTCGAGCACGTGCGCGTGGGTGTAGACCCGCGAGGTGCGGGGCCAGCCGCCGATCCCGGCGACCGCACCCCAGTCGCGCAGCCCGCTCGTGTGCTGGAGCATCATCCGGATGGTGAGCGGCGATCCGTAGTCCGGGAGTTCCGGAACGTACTTCCGGACGGCATCGTCGAGCGCCAGCTTGCCGTCGCGCGTCAGCAGGAGTACCGCGGCTGCCGTGAACTGCTTCGAGACCGACCCGGCCTCGAAGATCGTCTCGGGCGTGTTGATCACGCCGTGCTCCAGGTCGGCCATGCCGTACGCCCGTTCGAGCACCGTCTTGTCGTCGACCGACACCGCGACCGCGCACCCGGGGGTAGCGGTCGTCCACCGCGCGAAGACCGCATCGACCCGCGCTTCCGGCGAGGGCTTCGGCGGCTGGGCGACCTGTCGGGCGGACCCGGCGGAGAACGTCCCGTTCGCGCCCAGAGTCGCGAGCGCGGCGGGTAGAAACGCGAGGGCCGCCGTCAGAACGAGGGCGGCTTTGAAACGGCGATTGGCATGTGGTGTGGACATGGCGTTACTCGGGAAACGAGGCTGATGAAATCTGCGGCCCTGAAACCCGCCCTACTTCCGGTCCGCCATCGCGCGGCGGTAGGCCGGCACGTCCTTGTCGATGAGTTCGCGGTAGGCAGTGCGCGCGGCGCCAAGCTCCTTCTCGATCGTGTCCAGCACGGCCACCGAGGTGTCCGTCGGGTGGAAGTTGGCACCCCCTGCGACGTCGCCGGCCCCCGGACCTACTTCCCCGTTGAGCCAGAGCAGGTTCATGTAGACGCGGTAGGCCTGCACGAAATACTTGTCGTCGCTCAACCGGGCGGCCGGCTCGATCAGCCGATCCTCCACCGCGATGAGCTTCTCCGTCATCGTCGCCACCAGCGTCGCTGCCTCATCCTGACCCTTCCGCGCCCGCAGCCCGCGCTGCACCTCCTCCAGTTCCCGCCGGAGGATCTCGATCTCGTTGATCATGTCCGCACTCTCGCTGATAGCTTCGCGGATGCGAAGTTGCAGCTTCAACGACGCGGCCAGATCGGCGTCGCTGCCCGGGATCTTGGGATCCTTCAGGATCTCGAGGGGTTCGGTGAACGAGCGCCCTTCCACCGTGAGCCGAACCGAGTACGTGCCCGGGACCACGGTCGGCCCGCCGCCCGCGTCTTCCAGCCCCCAGTGCGTGACTGGCCTCGTGTCCTTGCCGCGGAATCTCGGCTCGTCGAAGAGGTGGGCGTTCTCGGGGGGCGTCGCTCGCAGCGCCACCAGGCGGGGTCCCTCGTAGCGGAGGTCCCAGCGAACGCGGTTGAGGCCCGGCTGGACCACGGGCTGCAGCGTCCGGAGGACGGCCCCCTGCGCGTCGAGGATGTCGAGTTTCACCTTCTCCTTGGGGGCCGCTGCCAGCGAGAAGTTGATGAACGCCTGGCCGCCATCGGTGAACCGATACGTCGGCCGTGGCGTGAACAGCCGCACCGGCGCCTCGGCTTTGCCTGGCGACATCTGCTCGAGCGGCGTCACGTCGTCGAGCACGTAGAGCCCACGGCCGTACGTCGAGACGACGACATCGTGGAACGCTTTCTGGGTCGCGATCCACGTCACCGGCGCCCTCGGCAGCCCGGTCTGCAACTCCGTCCAGTGCGCACCCTCGTCGAGCGAGTAGTAGAAGCCGTGCCCGGTGCCCGCGAAAAGCAATTCCTTCCGATTCGGCGACTCGGCCACCGTGCGGACGTACGCCAGCGGGTGCTTCGCCGGCAGGCCGTCGCTGATCTTCTTCCACGTCTGGCCGAAATCCGTCGTCCTGTAGATGAACGGATCGCGGTTGTCCATCAGGTGGAAGTCAACCGCGATGTACGCCGTGCCCGCATCGAAATGCGATGGCTCTATCCTGGTGACCGTGCCCCACGCCGGCAGCCCGACGATCCTCTTCGTCAGGTTGGTCCAGTGGGCGCCGCCGTCTGTCGTCAGCCACACTTGGCCGTCATTCGTGCCGGCCCAGATCAGTCCCTGCCGCACCTCCGACGGCGCGATGGCGAAGACCACCTCGCCGTAGAACTGGCCGAGGTTGTCGCCGACAATGCCCCCTGACGACACGATGCGGCTCGGGTCGTTGGTCGAGAGGTCCGGACTGATCACGTTCCAGCTCTGGCCGCCGTTTGTCGTCTTGAAGATCACCTGGCAGCCGTAGTAGACGCTGTTGTGATCGAACGGGTCGACGGCGATCGGCGCCGTCCAGTGGCACCGGTACTTCGCGTCGTTCGGAGGCGAGTCGAGCGTGATCTTCGACGGCGCGACCGAGCGCGCCAGCTTCGAGCGCGCGTCGTACCGCGTCACCTTGTTGCCGTAGCAGGTGGCCCAGACGATGTTGGGGTCGGTGAGGTCGGGAATCGTGAACCCCGACTCGCATCCGCCCAGATGGTGCTCCCACGGCGCGCCGGTGGAATAACCGCCAGGCAGCACCTCCGGCTGCGTGACCGGCCCGCGCATCGTTCCGTCATCCTGCATGTTGCTGTAGACGTAGTAGGGCACCTGGTTGTCCACCGCCACGTGGTACGTCTGGCCGATCGGCAGCAGAGGCCTCATGAAACTCCGGCCGTGCTGCGTCGTGATGATCACGCCGCCGTCGTCGGTGATGGCGAAGCGATCGGGATTGCTCGGGTCGATCCAGATGTCGTGGCTGTCGCCGCTCCAGTCCACTTCGCGAAACGTGTCGCCGCCGTCGGTCGATTGCCAGAACGCGCTGTCCGCGACGAGGATCTCGTTCTCGTTGGTCGGAGAGACCGCGAGACGGATGTAGTACCCCGCGCGGCCGATCAGCCCGCGCTGCCAGTTCACGACGCGCCACGACTCGCCGCCGTCATCCGAGCGCCAGAGCGATCCCTGGTCCTTCGTCTGGATGAGCGCGTAGACCCGGTTCGAGTCGGACTGTGCGACGGCCACGTCGATCTTGCCCACGGGCGACTTCGGCAGGCCGTGTCCCTCGATGCGTGTCCACTTCGACCCGCCGTCGTGAGACACGAACACCGCGCTGCCCGGGCCGCCGCTGAACATCGCCCACGTGTGCATCTCCACCTGCCAGGTGCCGGCGAACAAGGTGCGCGGGTTGTTGGGATCCATCGCGAGACCGGAACAGCCCGTGTTCTCGTCGACGAACAGGACCCGCTCCCAGTGCTGTCCGCCGTCGGTCGTTCGGAACACACCACGCTCCTGCTGGGGACCGGTGGTGCGGCCGACCGCGCAGACGAAAACAGTGTCCGGGTTCTTCGGATGCACGAGCACCTTCGCGATGCGGCCGGTCTCGTCGAGCCCCATGTGCGTCCACGACTTGCCGGCGTCCACCGACTTGTAGACACCGTCCCCCATCACGTCGATGTCGCGAATGGCCCAGGCTTCGCCGGTGCCCGCCCACACCGTGGTCGGATCGGACGGCGCAACGGCCAGCGCGCCGATCGCGGCGACGGGCTGAGCGTCGAACACCGGCGTCCACTTGAGCCCGCCGTCGACGGTCTTCCACACGCCGCCCGACGCGGCGCCGACGTAGTACGTGCTCGGGTCTCCCGGGACCCCGGCAACGGCCGCAATCCGGTTGCCGACGGCCGGGCCGAGGAACCGGAACTGCAGCCCCTCTGGTTTGGCCGCCGCATTCTGTTGCTGGGCAGACGCGCCACCCGCGATGACGAGGGCAGCGACAATGGCGATGAGGTATCGGCTGGATCGACAAAGGCACATAGGTCGGCGTTCCTCGTGGCTGAAGGGAGTTCCATTGTGGCACAGGTGCCGTCGTGCACACCGCGTCCGACAGCCGGCACTCACCGCGATCCGCGGCGTCATCCTCCGACTGATCGCGTCAGTTCCGACTTGTGGGTAATTGGTGAGCCGGGTGGGGATCGAACCCACGACCACCGCATTAAAAGTGCGATGCTCTACCACTGAGCTACCGGCCCTGGCGGGTGGGCACGTGCGCTCCAGCGCACGCGATGAACGATGCTGGCCTTCCGATCGTAGCACAGACACTGCGGCCGGCGATCCACGTGACGCCGTTCCTGATACCATTCCCCGATGCGCCGCGCTGGCGATGCGACAACCGGACGAAGATCGGGACAACAAGGAGGAGACATGCGACGACGGACTGCTCTGGGAGCGTGCGTGGGAATGGCGGCGGGCCTGGGCATTCTGACCGGTGCAGTCGGCGCGCAGAACGCGCTGGCCGATCTCGGCGTCGCGGAGGCAACCGCGCGGCGTGAGATCGTGAGGACCTTGACCGGCGGTTACGTCAACGTGTACCAGGCCACAAAGGCGTTCAAGGCCGCATCGCCCGCGGTGCGCGTCACGCTCGTGAAGGGCGCGATCGCCTGGGCGAAGGCGTACACGGAGTCCACGGCGTTCAAGGCCGACTACGAGAAGCAGCGCGTGGCCGACGTGCCGCAGTCGCCGCAGTCCAAGGGCACGGTGGACGACGAGATTGCGAAGCAGCGCGCTGAGCGGAAGAAGAGCCTGGAAGACGCGAAGAAGAACGTCGAGAAGATGCCGGCCAACATGCGCCCTCAGATGGAAGCGTCGATCAAGCAGATGGAGCAGCAGTTCGCGAAGATGGACACCGATCCCCAGATGGTTGCGATGGTGCGGCAGGGGATCGAGATGCAGCGGGCCAACGACCAGAAGACCTACGAGCAGCAGGTGCAGGCCCATGACAAGCGCTTCCCCGCCAATCCGAACGTGCTCATCGCGCGTCGCCTGCAGGAGTTCCTCGCGACAACGAAGGATGTGGACTTCACGGCGAAGCTCGTTCCAGCGGGCGCGAAGCAGCGGTTCGCCGATCCGCGCCTCGAGGAAAAGCCGACGGAGTGGAAGCTGTGCTACCGCGCCGGCAAGGACGTCGTGGCCGCCGCACGGGACGCGGCCCAGGCCTGGCTGACGGCGATCCCCACGAAGTGACGCGCGAGCGAAGGCGCGGTTCTTCGATCCCGGAACCCGGCTCGTCTGATATCATCGGTCAGGGAACCTCTCCTCATCGCGGCTGCGCGTTGGCGGCCGCTTCATACGGAGCTTGTCATGGCGACCCGACGAATCGGCATCCTGACGGGCGGCGGTGACGTTCCTGGCCTCAACGTGGCCATCAAGGCGGTCGCCATGCGCGCGCGGAACCACGGCATCGAGGTTCTCGGCCTGCGTCGCGGCTGGCTCAGCCTGCTCCAGCTCAACCCGGACGACCCGGCGTCGGCCGACTCCTGGACGTTCGAGCTGCCGCCCGACCGCGTCCGCACGTTCGATCGCACGGGCGGCACCATCCTCCACACGTCACGCACCAATCCGAGCAACCTCAAGCCCGACGACGTCCCGTCGCACGTCCGGCAGGAGGATCGGATCACACGGCCCGACGGCCGCATCGACTGCACGAGACACGTGCTGCGGGTGCTCGAGCACCTTCGCCTCGAGGCGCTCATCCCGATCGGCGGTGACGACACGCTCAGCTTCGCCAGCCGTCTCCACACCGAGGACTTCCGCGTCGTCGCCATTCCGAAGACGATGGACAACGACGTGTTCGGGACGGATTACTGCATCGGATTCTCGACCGCCGTCACACGCTCGGTGGACGCCATCACCAACTTCCGCACGTCGGTCGGCTCGCACGAGCGGATTGGCGTCGTCGAGCTGTTCGGGCGCAACTCGGGCGAGACGTCGCTCTACGCGGCCTATCTCTCGGACGTCGATCGCGCGCTCATCTCCGAGGTTCCCTTCGACCTCGAGCGGCTCGTCAACTACCTGGTGGACGACCGCAAGCGCAACCCGTCGAACTACGCCCTGCTGACGATTTCCGAGGGGGCGCATCCGAAGGGCGGCCAGATCTTCGAATCGGGCGAGGAAGACGCGTACGGTCACAAGAAGCTGGGCGGGATCGGCTACATGGTGTCGCAGGAGATCCGCAAGCGGAGCGGCATCAACATCATGTACGAGCAGCTCGCCTACATCATGCGATCGGGTGCCCCCGACTCGCTCGACCGGATGGTGGCGGTGTCGTTCGGTTCGCTCGCCTGCGACCAGGTGGCGATGGGGCACACCGGGCGGATGGTGTCGCTGCAGCAGGGCATCTACACCACCGTGCCGCTCGACATGGTCGTGGCTGGCAAGAAGCGCGTGGACGTCACCGCGCTCTACGACTCGCAGGAGTACCGCCCCCGCGTTCGCGACATGCTCGGCAAGCCGATGTTCTTGTACTAGGCTCTGGGCTCCGGGACGCAGGCTCTGGACTCTGGGCGGCCGTTGAGTGGCGCGGGCGTCCCGCCCGCGTCCCAGACACAGCGCCTTCCGCCTTCCGCCTTCCGCCTTCCGCCTTCCGCCTTCCTCCTTCATCCTTCCGCCTTCCTCCTTCCTCCCCTACTTCCCCACCGCCCACTGGATGAACGCGCCCACGTCCTTTCGCAGCTTCTCGCGCGACACCTGGTCGATGTACATCATGTGGCCCGCCTCGTACGTCGTCGTCCGGATGTTCTTGCGAAGGTCCGGCGCGAGTCCCAGGTGGTCCATGGTGTAGACGGCACCCGAATACGGCGTGGCGAAGTCGTAGTAGCCGGCGGCCACCAGCACCTTCTGGAACGGGTTCTTCACCATCGCATTGCGCAGGTCGTCGCCGACATTGGGGTAACCCATCGGCGCCGCGCCAGGAAACTCCGCCGGCGCATTCATGTCCCAGCCGGTCAGCCCGCCGCCGAGGATGTAATAGATCGCGTCCGACTTGTATCCGAGTTCCGTCCTGACGTAGTCGGCGAACATCGCCGTGTACGGGGCGCGGATCGCCGCCATGCTCGGGTCGCCCTCGAACTCGTCAGGCGATGCACCGGCGCTCGAGCCGGTGAACCGCCCGTCGAGGCGTCCGACGACGAGGTGGCGGTCGCGGAGGAGTTCGCGCTGGAAGAGCGGGAGCGCGACGCGGAGATCCGCCTCGTCGATCACGCGTCGATCGAGGCCCGTGAAGCGGGCGAACGCGTCCACCACCTTGCCGCGTTCGACGGACGTCATCGCCGCGCCCTTCTGCAGCGCGACCGTCAGTTCCGTGCTGGCCCACGCCTCGGCCTGGTCGAGCACCGCGCGCAGCGGCTGCTGCTGGAGGTCGGCCGGCAGCTTCTTGTGGTACCACGCTGCCGCGGCGTAGCCTGGCACGTAGAGCGGATACGGCACGTCGTTCCCGGATGCAAACGAGAGGGTCTGGAAGTTGAGCACCGTCGAGATGAGGACGATGCCGTTGAAGGCGATGCCCTGGTCCACCAGGTGGCCGGCAAGTCCGGCAGCGCGCGTCGTCCCGTAGCTCTCGCCCGCGAGGAAGAGCGGCGAACCCCAGCGATCGTTTCGGGTCAGATACAGGCGGATGAACTCTGCCACCGACTCGACATCCCCTTTGCGGCTCCAGAACTTCTTCCCGAGTTCCGGTTTGACAGGACGGCTGTAGCCCGTGCCAACCGGATCGATGAAGACGAGGTCGGCGGCGTCGAGCCACGTGGACTCGTTGTCCACGAGTTCGAAGGGTGGCTGCGGGTACCAACCTTGCGGCTGCATCTTGACGCGCTTGGGTCCGATTGCGCCCATATGGAGCCACACCGATGAGGAACCCGGTCCCCCGTTGAACGAGAACAGGAGCGGCCGGTCGGCCGCACGGCCCGCGCCGTCGAGCGTGTAGGCCATGTAGAAGATGTGCGCGTCCGTCTCGCCCGCGGGGTTGCGGATCGGCATCATGCCTGTCGTCGTCGTGTATTTCAGGATGCGCGTGCCGAGCTTCATCTCGTGGCGCACGACGACGGGCTTCTCATCGGCCACGTCCGTGCGCGGCTTGGCCTCGGGCACTGTGGCCTGAGCCGCAGCGGGCGGTTGCGGTGGAGTCGGGTTCTGAATCGGGCTGACAAGAAGGGCCGACGTGAGCAGGGCGACAATCATCGAGGACTCCCGGGTTGGTAAGGATCCGAGGGTGAGACTGTGCAGAGGTGATGGTGCGCGATCGGCGCGGAAAGATCCACCGGTCCTGATGGCGGGGGCGGAATTGGGATGCGCCCCTCTCGTCCGGCCCAGCAGCGCGTTGCCGGGCCGTCGGCGCGCATGTTAAGATAAGTGGTTACTTTGAGCGTTCTTCGGAACGTCCCCATCGTCCAGAGGCCCAGGACATAGCCCTTTCAAGGCTAAGACGCGGGTTCGACTCCCGCTGGGGACGCCACATCATATACAAGCCCGGCTAGCAGGTTTTCCGGGCTGGTTTTCGCCTCCCACTTAATCCAGTCCACGCCGATGCCGGCTCGTCCTGCCACACCGTCAGTGGGCCAACGAGCCGCCGCAGGAGCAGACGCGCCACTTTCGGCTCTGCCCGCAGGTCCCGCTTCCACTGCTCCGCCCGTAGCGTCAGCGCCGCACGCAGCTTCACAACATCAAGCGGCACCCAACGTGACACCGCGCAACAAACGGACCATCCCCACGGGCGTGGGGAAAAGTCGACGATCTGGGGCACGCGATCCCGCACGCGCGGAGCATCCCCACGGGCGTGGGGAAAAGGGTTACACCCATCAGTACCGGGAGTATCCTGAGGGACCATCCCCACGGGCGTGGGGAAAAGGAGTGTGGCAAACTCTCCAAACTGGCCGGTCCGGCCATCGTGAACGCTCAGTCCGAGGATCGTGAACGCAGATTCCGGTGATCGTGAACGCGTCGTCTCCCAAGTCAGGACTCATCGGAGCGAAGCGACGTGGTGGTGTCATCCTCCTCGAACGACGAAAGGTTCATGCCAACGGCCGTGAGATTCCGGACGTGAACGCCCGCCCGGCGAGGCGCCCTCGGAGCGAAGCGACGATGGTCAGCCTCGCATCATGTCAGGCATTCCGGACAGCCGCATCGTATCCGGTTCGGGGCTCGCGATAAAGGTCCCGTGTGGAGCCTGTGGGCGGCGCCCGGCCAGACCGCCCGCGACGACAGCGAGGCCGTCGACCGGGCGCCGTCCAAGGACCTCGTGGGCGCGCGGAGCGCGTCCATAGGTCCGGCAGGATCCACGCGGACGCGGGGCGGCGCCCGAGCTGAGGCGTCGAGCGGCGCCATCGTCATCGCGCCTCCGCCGCCGTGGGCAGCGTCAGGTCCCGCAAGTCCCGCATCGACGGGCCGGTGAGGGCGAGGCGATGGGCGTGGTGCAGGAGCCGCTCACAGATGGCGTCGCCCAGGGTCAAATCCCCGATCGCCGCGTGCCAGTCGGCGACCGGCAGTTGGCCGGCCACGAGCGTCGACCGGTGCTCAAGGCGGTCCTCGATCACTTCGAGGACGTCGCGCCGTTCGGCGTCGGTGAGCGGCGTGAGTAACCAGTCATCCAACGCCAGCAGATCGATCTTCGCCAGCCGCGCGAGGAAGCGGGCGTAGGAGCCGTCGCCGCGGCTGACCGCGAGCGCGTGCAGCAACCGCGGCGTCCGGTAGTAAATCGCCGTGAAGCCTTGGCGACAGGCGCTCTCCACGCAGGCCCGCACGAGAAAGCTCTTGCCAATTCCGGTCGGGCCCGTGATGACGAGATTCTCATGCGCGCGAATCCACGCGCCTGTCCCCAGGCTGAGCACGACCGCCCGGTTGAGGCCTCGCGGCCGTTCGAAGTCGACGTTCTCGAGCGAGGCGGTGCCGCGCAGTTGCGCCTGGCGCAGGCGACGGGCCAGCGCCCGCTGTTCTCGTGCGGTCCATTCGGCATCGACGAGTAAGCCGAGGCGCTCGTCGAAACTGAGCGCGGCATACTGCGACGATTCGCGCTGCCGCGTGAGCATCTGCGCGAAGGCGAAGAGCTTGAGGGCCTGGAGCTTCTGGAGGAGGGGCTGCGTCAGCATACGCCCCCCTTTCGGCGGTAGTAGGCCGCGCCGCGGATATTGCTGTGAAAGGGGAGGACCCGACGGGCCTCCTCCGCATCCGGCAACGGGACGCGATCCTGCCCATGGCGCAGGATGTTGTCGACGGTCCGATAGCTGTACGACCGCAGATGCTCGGCTCGGAGACAGGCGGCCTCCAGGCGATCCGCGTCGTGTCGTTCGCCCAGACGCAAGAGGCCGAGACACGCACGGAAGCCCTGTTCCGGGTGCGCCCGTTGTTCGAGGATCCCGGCCACGACCCGCCCCGTCGCCGGACCGGTGCGCGCGGCCCAGGCGATCACGCGCGCCGGCGTCCACTCCGCGTACTCGCGATGGCCGCGCGGCATATGATCCGCGTGCGTCGAGGCTTGGCCGCGTCCCGACAAACGGACGTGCGAGGCGACGCGTCGCCCCTTGAAGAAGATCTCGATCGTCGTGCTCGTCACGCGCGCTTCCACCTGTTCATGGACCAGCGCGTACGGCACGCTGTAGACGTTGTGGTCGAACGCGACGTGATAATCGATGTTCACGCGCAGCAGCGTCCAGGTGGCCAGTTCGAAGGGCTGCGTGGGAAGCGGTTTGAGCGCCGGCCGATCGAGGCGCTCGAAGAGCGCGCGTCGACTCTCGCCCACGCGACGCAGCGGCCGATCGTTGATCACCGCCACGCGTTCGCGAATCGCGGCGTTCAGGTCCTCGAGCGTGAAGAAGGTGTGGTGGCGCAACGCCGCGAGCACCCAGCGTTCGGCCAAGAGTACCCCGATCTCCGCGAGCGCGTTGTCTTGCGGATGCCGAACCCGGGCCGGCAGCACCACGGCGCCGTAGTGATGTGCCAGATCGAGATACGTGCGATTGATCGTCGGTTCGTACCGGTGCGCGTGAGCCACCGCGCTCTTCAGATTGTCCGGCACCCAGATGGCGGCACTCCCGCCCCAGGTCTCCAGCATGTGGACATGGGCGCTGACCCACGACCCGAGGTCCTGCCCGCGCGTCGCTTCGGCATATACCAAGCCACTCGCGCCCAA
Organism: Vicinamibacterales bacterium; assembly: GCA_036504215.1. Taxonomy (NCBI): domain Bacteria; kingdom Pseudomonadati; phylum Acidobacteriota; class Vicinamibacteria; order Vicinamibacterales; species Vicinamibacterales bacterium. The sequence goes on from DASXVO010000005.1 coordinate 164,888, forward strand.
CACGCCGACGAAGAGCTCGACCGCCACCGCCTGCCCGGTCGTCCGATCGATCACGTGCGGGTGCTGCCCCGCGTAATCGACAAACACCTTCTCGCCCGCCCGATGCACCTGGCGCATCGACGGCTTCAGCGTGCGGACCCACTGGCGATACCGCTCGCAGAATTGACTGTACGCGTAGCCCTCCGGATGCGTCGCCCGGTACTCGGTCCACAGCAGATGCAACGTGACGCCCGGGCGCTTCAGTTCCTGGTGCAGCGTCCCCGGATCCGGCAGCACCCGATCGGCGGCCGGCGGCCCGCCGGGCCGGGCAAACAGCCGGCGTTCCAACGCCTCGTCATCCAGGTCCACCGGCAACGGCCAGGTCAGCCCGGCCGCCGCCGCCCGCTGCAGATACGCGGTCACCGAGCCCAGGCCCATGTGGCAGGCTCGCGCGACCGCCCGGTGGGTCAGGCCCACCTCGTGTTTCAGTCGGAGCATTTCGCGCAACTGTCTCATCAGTAACCTCCTTGTCATGCCAGCCCCTCCCTTCGTCAGGAAGGGTCCAGCATGCGACAGGTCCCGATGAGTCGCTGACCGGCGAGACGATCACGCCCGCGTGTTCACGATGGCCGGAATCCGTGTTCACGAACCCGAATTCCGTGTTCACGATGTCGGACGCCAGCACCATGAACGGCGCCGCCGGTCATCGTGAACACGCCGGCTCTCGATCGCACCCCGCGTGTTCAGGTTCGGAATCCGTGTTCAGGATCAATCGGAAAACGTGTTCAGGATCGACCGGCGCCGCCACGGGCGTGGGGAAAAGCGCGACGTCAGCCGCCGCGCGGTCGCGGTCGTCGGACCATCCCCACGGGCGTGGGGAAAAGAGACGCTGCGCGTCAGGCACCAGGTCGAGCAGCGGACCATCCCCACGGGCGTGGGGAAAAGCTGTCCGGCACACCCGCGACCAGCCATGTGCCGGGACCATCCCCACGGGCGTGGGGAAAAGCACCTGCAGCTGCAGCTGGTCGATCTCCCCGGCGGACCATCCCCACGGGCGTGGGGAAAAGGACCGCGTGAGCCCGAGGTACTCCGCGGCGGCCGGACCATCCCCACGGGCGTGGGGAAAAGGACGACGAGGCTGGCAGCTTCCCCGGCGGACTCGGACCATCCCCACGGGCGTGGGGAAAAGAACATGCCACAGCCGATGTCCACGCCGACCGCGGGACCATCCCCACGGGCGTGGGGAAAAGATGTCGTCTCCCGCCGCGAGCAACTCTCCGCCCGGACCATCCCCACGGGCGTGGGGAAAAGAGGTAGCGATTCGGATTCACCGTGCCGGTGACGGGACCATCCCCACGGGCGTGGGGAAAAGGAGCTCGTCCTGCGCGCCCGGCAGGCCGATCAGGGACCATCCCCACGGGCGTGGGGAAAAGGTGACCCCGCTGATGGTGGTGTCGTCAAGAATCGGACCATCCCCACGGGCGTGGGGAAAAGCCACTCACTGACGCGGCGACCAAGCTCGACGAGGGACCATCCCCACGGGCGTGGGGAAAAGGCGGAGCAGAAGAGCCTCGTCGTCAAGGACATCGGACCATCCCCACGGGCGTGGGGAAAAGTTG